>WFRY01000202.1 GCA_015486315.1 Desulfobulbaceae bacterium | reverse complement strand
CGGCAAGTATCCGTGGCGTCTGTCGGGCAAGTTGAGTAACACGGGGATAAGCAAAACCGGTGGCCCAGAGCTCGGGCAGAACAACCAGGGTGTCGGCAGCCGGCGGACGGGCGGCCAGTTGTTGTGCAACCTGATGCAGATTGGCTTCAATATCGCCGAGCTGAATCTCCATCTGCAGGCAGGCTGCGTGGGGAAATAATGCCATCAGCCTGCCTGCCTCTGCAAGGCCTGACGGGCAATATCGCCGATTGAAACCGTGCGCAGGACCCCGTCTTCATAGAGCCGTATCTCATGATTATCACTGCGTAACTCTTTTATGCGCTCCAGGGCTGCCGGAACCCCCAGCAGTCCGATTGCCCGGGCGGCAAGGCCGCGGACGGTGCCGTCATTTGAGTCAAGATAAGGAGGAAGGTCCTGATCCATCCCCTTTTCCAGAACCAGCTCCCTGCGGGAAATCGCCATTCGTCCGGCACCCCATAACACGCCCTGCTGCAGTATCTCATGTTCCAGGAAGTTGCCGTCCTGCCAGATCTCTTCCCCGTCTTCCCTCATGTAGGAAAGCAGCATGTGTGCATATTCGCGGGCAAGTCCTTCATGAAGGCTCATAATCTCGGCCATGGATTCGGGCGCTCCCCAGCCGATACCACCGGATTCATCATTTAAGCTCCAGAGCAGACGACGCATGATCAGCCGTCCCTCTTCCATATCATCTTCGGCCAGTCGGGAGACCATCATGCCCATAGCACTCACTGCATGCCAGCGGATCAGTTCTTCACTGCGACAGATGCCGAAAAACAGGGCGTTGACAACGGCTTTGACAGGCAGTTCGGCCAGGGTGTCCTCAATACCTGCCAGGTCAGGTCTGTTCAGGATTTCAAGGACCTGTTTTTTAATTTTCCGTGTACTCATGATGGCTACCTGTATGCTTTACGCGTAAGCGCTCCATGAACACCCTGCTGCACGCGCTCAAGTCCCGATAGACAGGGTATTATCGGTTGTCTTGATCTCGCGAAGCAGGGCTTTAAGAAGCACCTACATTCCGAGGTGTTATCAGGTCAAGATGTAACTTCTCAATAAGCGGTGGTGAAATACCTGGATCCCCGATAACTACATTTGGGGATGACGATCGTAATTGCAAGCAACTCCGTCATCCCGGCATGTTGTTAGCCGGGATCCATAAAGTAAGACACCGCACTTGTCACCACTTATTGAGAAGTTACGTCAAGATGAAGTTAATGAAGTGGTTGTTTTACTCTCCCTTCTGCGGCAGGGTAAAGACCCGTTTGCTTAACTCGGCATCGAGAAAAAACAGGCCTGAAGAACCATTTTTGATCAACCGCAGTTTGTCTACGACCTCGCCGACTGTTGCCTCCTCTTCAACCTGCTCGGAAACAAACCATTGCAGAAAAATTTTGGTGGCATGATCCTGTTCGGCAATGGCCAGATCCATTAAATTATTGATCAGGGAAGTAACCATCTGCTCGTGTTTGAGAATATGTTCAAAGGCAGCCAGCGGACTCTTCCAGTCGGAATCAGGCCTGGCAATGGCATCAAGGGTGACCTTGCCGCCACGCTCGTTGACATAGTCGTAAAATTTCATTCCGTGATACAGCTCTTCCTGGACCTGCCCCCGCATCCAGCCGGCAAAACCGGACAGGCTTACCGACTGAAAATAAGATTCCATGGACAGGTAGAGGTAACTGGAATACATTTCCGCATTGATCTGATTATTCAAGGCCTTGAGCATCTTTTTTTTCAACATTGTCGTTCTCCGTATTGGTATCAGGTAAAGTTTAACGGGGTTATCCGTCGGCTTGATAATAAATGTCATTATAATCATCTCTTCGACAAATTCCACACCGACCTGAAAAAATGTTGTTTTTTATCCATAAACCTGCTTTTCTATTTTGGTAATCTCTTGTCAAACAAGTATCTGATAGTAGTTCACAAACTTTCACAACCGGATAACATCAATGAAGACAATTCTGATTACCGGAGCAACTTCCGGATTTGGACTTGCCTGCGGGCGACGTTTTGCAGCTGAAGGCTGGCAGTTGATCATTACCGGTCGGCGTGCGGAACGGCTTCAGTCCCTGGCCGATGAATTTCCCGATACTCCCATGCACCAGGTTATGCTTGATATTCGGGAACGCAGTCAAATCGAAGGAATGGTGGCCCGGCTGCCCGACCAGTTTAAAAATATCGATATCCTTCTCAATAACGCCGGTCTGGCATTGGGTGTAGAGCCCGCTCAGAACGCGGACCTTGATGACTGGGAGACCATGATCAACACCAACATCAAAGGACTCTGTACCCTTACCCGTGTTGTTCTGCCCGGTATGGTGGCACGTAATTGCGGCCACATTATCAATATGGGCTCCGTTGCCGGTACTTATCCATATCCGGGCGGGAACGTGTACGGTGCCGGTAAGGCATTTGTCAAACAATTTTCCAAAAATCTGCTCTGTGATCTTGTCCATACAAAGATCCGGGTAACCAACATTGAACCCGGACTCTGTCAGACCGAGTTTTCCATTGTTCGCCTCCATGGAGACAGGAAAAAAGCTGATGATATTTATAAGGGCACCCAGCCTGTCACCGGTGATGACATTGCTGAAATCGTCCACTGGGTATCCTCGGTTCCCGCTCATGTCAATATCAATACGGTAGAGGTCATGCCGGTCTGTCAGAGTTGCGGACCCTTTGTGATCCATCGGGACCCGGCATAGTCGTCATATATGCGTAGAGTCGTCATCACTGGAATGGGTATTGTCTCCTCTCTTGGAGACAGCCTTGAAGATGTTCTTGCCTCGCTTGAGCAGGGAATCTCCGGTATCCGCTACCAGGCATCGTATGAAAAGATCGGCCTGCGTTCTCAGATAGGCGGTTTTACCAGGGTTGATATCAACGAACATATTGATAAAAAAATCCTTCGTTTCATGGGGCACGCTGCGGCTTATGCCTGTATTGCCATGCAGCAGGCCATCCGGGATGCCGATCTTCATGAAGAGCTGGTGTCCTCTGCCCGGACCGGGCTTATTATCGGTTCCGGCGGCACATCTGCCGAGAATGTAGTTGCCACCGCTGATATAATGCGCGGCAGAGGACTGCGCCGTTTGAGTCCGTTTATGGTTCCCCGGACAATGAGCAGCACTGTGTCGGCCGGTTTAACCGCGCCTTTTAAAATTATGGGTACCTGCTACTCCATCTCCTCTGCCTGCGCAACCGGCGCCCACTGTATAGGTGCAGCCATGGAGCAGATTCAGTTGGGAAAACAGGATATTGTTTTTGCCGGAGGCAGTGACGAGGAACACTGGACCCAGACCTCCATGTTTGATGCCATGGGCGCCCTGTCGACTAAATTTAATGACACGCCCGAACATGCTTCCCGTCCCTACGATGTTGACCGGGACGGTTTTGTGGTTGCCAACGGTGCCGGTCTGGTCGTGCTGGAAGAACTTGAACATGCTCTGGCCCGGGGAGCAAAGATTTATGGAGAGTTGGTCGGCTACGGGGCCACGGCTGACGGCCATGAAATGGTGACACCATCGGGAGAAGGCGCAATACGCTGCATACAGATGGCTCTGGACATGGCCGGGGTAGATATTGATTATATTAATGCACACGGTACCTCCACCCCCATTGGCGATCTGGTCGAACTGCAGGCAATCAGGGATGTTTTCGGTAGTGATCATCCCCTGATCAGTTCCACAAAATCCCTGTCCGGCCATTCACTCGGGGCTGCAGGTGTACACGAGGCCATCTACAGCCTGCTCATGCTGGAACATGATTTTATCGCAGCCTCGGCAAACATTGACCGGCTTGACCCGGCAGCTGAGGAGATGAACATTGTCACCGAGAAACAGGAAAAAAGGATGCAGGCCGTGATGTCCAATAGTTATGGCTTTGGCGGCACCAATGCCTGTCTGATCTTTCGGAGATTCGGTTAGAGGTAAGTGATCAGGGGCACCGCACGGAGTCTCGTCCCTCGCTTACCTCTTCGCACGGTCGCGACTGCCCGCATAGAGGGTGACACCGCTTCGCTGTTATAGCGGCCAGTCACGCCTGCACGAATCTACGGCACCCCTGATCACTTACAGGTTTAAGGTAGATGAAAACACATAGTTACAAATCCTGTGACCAGCTACGGTTAGAGCTGTCCGGATTCCCGCTCTGGGTATCCATGAAATGAGGCGGATGAGTGTGGAACAGTATATGAAGGAGGCAATACGGCTTGCTGAAACCGGCATGAACAAAGGGGAGGGCGGTCCCTTTGGGGCGGTTGTTGTCCGGGACAACACGATTATCGGCAGGGGATGGAACCGGGTGCTGGCGACTAACGATCCAACCGCCCATGCCGAGATCACTGCAATCCGGGATGCCTGCCGTCTCACCGGCGGTTATTGGCTGGAAGGGGCGGAGATCTACGTCAACTGCGAGCCATGCCCCATGTGCCTGTCGGCCATATACTGGGCCAGGATAGAAAAACTCACCTATGCTGCGTCCCGTAATGACGCCGCTGCTATCGGCTTTAATGACGCATTGATCTATAGAGAGGTCTGTCTGCCGGCGGAAGAGCGGAGCATCATCATGAGGCAGCAGGGAAGGGAGGAGGCCCTTAAGGTTATGCAGAAATGGCAGCAGCTTGCCGGTAATCCTCGCTATTAAAGGGCAGGGTTAATCCTCTCCTTCTTCGTCGATACGGCGCAATCCCTCCATGATTAATCCCATGAAACCACCTATCACCGGTAGGCCCTTGTCCTGCTCAGACAGGCCTGAAGTGTAGGTGAACGTTCCCTGACTCCTGGCAAGCAGGGCAAACAGGGCTTCTTTTCCTCCCAGGTTTCCATAGGTAACCTGGACGATTTCTCCCTCGTTGAACAGGATGGTTGCCCGACCGCTGGAAAAAAGCAAATCAACTTTACCGGTTTTTCCGCTGGAGTTAATGAGTTGGAAAAGTTCCACCGAATTAATCTCGGCAAGTTCACCGGTCATGCCCGAGCTGATTTTGCCGGAACGCAACGTATTTGACTGGGCGCGATTTACCAGCATTCTGTAAAAGAAAACCTGTAGTATCGGATACTTGTTAAGTACGTGTTTGAAGTCTTTAGCACTGAGGGTGGCCAGTTTAACCGGTGTCCTTGAATAGACCGATGTCATGATCGGCTCTCCCGACAACAGGCTCATTTCACCAAAAATGTCTCCCTGTCCCATCTCGGCCAGGACTTCGTTGCCGTCCTTGACCGCGGCAACCGTGCCGGATAAAAGGATATAGAGATGAGTACCGCGGTCTCCCTTGTTAATAACGATTTTATGAGCGCTGTATCTCTGCAGCTTCAACATGGCAGATAGATCGCGCAGGTCATTGTCGGCAAGAGGCTCAAAAATTTCCATTCCGCGAAGCAGGTCGAAAAATTCATCAATATGTTGAATTTTTGCCCGGCGCTCGGCAGCTGCAAGAAGCTTCATCTGCAGCGTGGAAAATTCTTTTTCTTTTTTATACTCAAAGCGGATCAATCCCGTGCAGCCGCCGCACTCGAATTTGGCCCGCTGAATTCCCCGCTGGGTAAAGCGTTCATAGATCGAACTGCCCGAATCCGCCTGCAGCAGTTCCCGCACCATCATCAGGCAGACAGGTTTACCCGAGGCCACGGACAGACCGAGATCTCTGACCTGAAACTCCTCTCCCACATTATAAATCGGGCAGGAATGTTCCTCGGTTACAATAAATATGGCATTACGATATTCCATATTCCCCATGAAACGCTTATATTTCAGACCTTGTCAATACTGTATTCAGTATTCAGTTTTCCGTTTTGTTTCGCAGTAATGGTAAGATTAAAAAAATTGGACATTAAGCCGGTCTGAGTTATCAGTTTTCAGTGTGCAGTGTGCAGTGATTACAGCCAGTTGTACTGTTACTGATAACTGAACACTGACAACTGATAACTTTAGCAGTGCTATATAAGTAACTTAATGTCTAAATAATTGCCATTATTATGGATACATTTACGATGTCTGTATTTCGAGTTGTTATCAAGCCAAGAGCGTCGTTGATGAAGCGCTTACCCTGTGACTTATTACTGTAAAGGTCAGGATCTTCCAAAAAACATATAGATCACAAATCCGAGTACTGCAGCCCCGCCAAACAGAATCGGCAGTACTTTGTTAATCTGTAACTCGTCCCCGATCACTAATGTCTGCATGTACTCAGTTCCGGAAAGCCACCAGATGGCGACAATAATAACAACAATGATCAGGTCCCGGAATGCCTGTTTATATACCATCCACCCTATCCAGGCCACAAAGGGAACCATGAACCATGGGTTGCTGAAAAGACCGACATAGTCGACATCTTTTATCTGGTCGGGAAGATTGGTGGCCTGGATAAGAGCGCCGATCCTGGAAAAAAAAGATCCCGCAGTATCTGACAGATTATTTGCAACTGCTCCCACGTCCAGCATTCTCTTGCTCCTTTTTTACATTCTGCCGTGATGCATTTATGAGTCTGTTGATTTAATAGGATTTTCGTTCGAGATCAAGGCATACGAAAAAATTTACCGCAGGCATATAGCTGATATTCCGAGGATAAATTTTTTCGTATAACACAGAGATCGGGCGCAAATACATTAAATCAACGGGCTCATT
>WFRY01000201.1 GCA_015486315.1 Desulfobulbaceae bacterium | reverse complement strand
GAGATAATGCAGCTGCCACCTGTTCCAGCATTTGATCAAGTTTTTGCGGGGTGCTGTTCTCTTTGCAGGCTGATTCCAGGGCAGCTGCGGCCTGTTGGACCTCCTCGGCTCCAATGTTACCGGCTACCCCTTTCAGAGTGTGGGCGTAACGTTGAGCAGCCTCCATATTTCCATCTGTTAATGCCTGGCGGAACTGTTCAACAAAGTCCGCTTCGCTGTTACGGAACTTGAGCAGGAGTTTCCGGTACAGCTTATGATTATTCTGAGTGGTAGCCAAACCTGCAGCGGTGTTGATACCGGGAAGTTCAGGAATCTCCTGTTCGACAACAACCTGGTCGTCCTTTGAGATAAAGGCTTCTGCCAGTGGCTCGGAAGGAGTTATCCAGCGGGCCATGATGGTGAACATCTCCTGCACATTAATGGGCTTGGCAATATGATCATTCATCCCTGCAGCAAGCACCTTTTCACGATCACCGGCCATGGCGTTGGCGGTCATGGCCAGTACCGGCAGGTCTTTGAAGCGTTCCAGCGTGCGGAGTTTGCGAGTCGCCTCATAGCCGTCCATTACCGGCATCTGACAATCCATCAGCACCCCGTCAAACCTTTCTCTGGCCAGCAGATCCAGCGCCTCCTGACCATCATTTGCCACCTGGACACTGATTCCATTGCTGGTCAGCAGTTCCAATGCCAGTTCCTGATTGATTTCATTGTCTTCCACCAGAAGCACATGAGCTCCACGTAATTTAGCAATGGCGGCATCACCTTGATCACTGCGGGTGCCGGTACGGGGTTCACTGACTACCTCATGTCCCATTGCCAGCATGATGGCATCGTGCAGCGTTGACGCAGTAACCGGCTTGGTGAGAAAACTATTAATATTGACACCTTCTGCCGTCCTGCTTGCATCTTCTTTGCCGTAAGCCGTTACCATGATCACCGTCGGGATCTCGGTCAGTTGCTGGTTAGACTGAATCGTGCGGGTGGTTTCAACACCATCCATTCCCGGCATCTTCCAGTCCATCAGGACTAACGTATAGGGGTCGTTATCGCTGGCTGTCTCCAGCAGTTCCAGAGCCTCTCGACCGCTGGTTGCCTGGTCGACACGCAGGCCGAAGCCGGTAAGCATGGAGCTGAGAATTTCTCGGGCCGTACCATTGTCATCAACGACCAGTACCCGTAAATCTCCCAGTTCAGTTGTGACGCAGCGGCGTCTGGAGGGTATTCCCTGCTGTTTGCCCAGCTCAGCGGTGAAATGAAAGGTACTGCCTTCACCTGCCTTACTTTCGACCCATATTTTCCCTCCCATCATCTCGGTGAGTTTTTTGCTGATAGTCAAACCAAGTCCGGTTCCGCCGTACTTGCGGGTGGTGGAGGCGTCTGCCTGGCTGAATGATTGAAACAGCTTTTTCTGCTGCTCAGCTGTCAGACCGATACCGGTATCACGAACCGCAAAGTGCAGCCTGGTGGTCTGTGCATCCTCCTCCAGTATTTCAACGCTGATAACAATTTCTCCCTGCTCGGTAAATTTCACTGCATTGTTGCCGAGATTAACCAGAATCTGGCCCAGGCGCAGGGAATCGCCGATAAGGGCTGAGGGGTATTCAGTCGGCAGGTCAAACATCAGTTCCAGACCCTTTTCTTCGGTCTTGAGCCCGATCAGGTTGGCAAGATGGTCAAAGACATCCTCCAGGCGGAAGTCAATGGCTTCCATGGAAAGTTTCCCTGCCTCGATTTTGGAAAAGTCAAGGATATCATTAATAACACCAAGCAGGGCCTCACCGGAACGATGGACCTTTTCGATATAATTTTTCTGTTTGGCATTGAGATCGGTTTGCAGGGCCAGATGCGACATACCGATAATGGCATTCATCGGGGTACGGATCTCATGACTCATATTGGCCAGGAAATCCGATTTGGCCCTGGTGGCCTCCTCGGCTATTTCGCGGGCCTTCAGCATCTCCTTTTCAGCCATTTTGCGTTGAGTAATATCAAATATTCCACCGTCGAGGTATTGGGCATCTCCATTATCATCATAGAGTGCCATCCCTCTGGCATACACCCAATGAACATGTCCCTCCCGGTCGCGAACCCTGTACTCTACGGTATAGGGTCGTTTTTCCGCCAGGGCATCAGCAATGTTCTGCCCGGTTGCCTCAACGTCATCAGGATCCATAAACTCACCAAAAACCCGTTTGGGATTTTCTCCCATGAAATCGGCTGCCGGGTGCCCCAACAGCTGTTCAACCTGATCGCTGATGAAGAGCATGGTCCAGGGGTGGTAGGGGAGGCAACGGTAGAACGTTCCGGGAATGTTGGCAATCATGGTCTGCAGCTGCATTTCACTTGCGCGAAGTGCCGATTCCATGGTCTTACGTTCGGTGATATCAAAGGCGATGCCTGTCAACCCATAGACTGTTCCCTGTTCATCAATCAGCGGCACCTTGGTGGTCAAATAATGATGAAGCGAACCGTCAGGACCGGGAACCGTTTCCTCATAGGTCAGAGGCTGCCGCGATTCCATGATGCTTTGATCCTGGGCGAAGATTTTTTCGGCCACTTCTTTTGCCATTACGTCGAAATCAGTCTTGCCGATAATTGTCTGCGCTGAGATGCCGGTCGCCGTTTCGTAGTATGTATTGACCAGGAGATGCCTGCCCTCACTATCCTTCATAAAAATGACGGCCTGGATGCAGTCAACAACGGTGCGCATCTGCTGTTGACTGATGCTCAAATCATGACTGACCCGTTCGGCATGATCTTTAGCCTTTTGTAAGGTATCAACAAGATGCTTCTGGTTGGTACCATAGGTCTTGGCTCTGATCATGCTCTCTTTAAAAACCTGAACCGACCTTGCCATATCGCCTACTTCATCACGGCGACCTTCTGCGGGAACAGCAGTGTCAACATCTCCACCGGCCAGGGCCTTCATGGCAAGAGTCATTGCTTTAATGGGTCGTAAAACATCGTTGCCAATAATCCAGACAACGACAAGACTCACTGCAAAAGCCAGCAGGGAAACAATCAGCATTATCTTGACTGCGTAATCTGTCGCCTGTTCAACCTTCGGTCCTAAAGTGTCCTGCTCAGCCTTTATGGCCAGCTTTAACCGTTCGATTTCATCCGCAACTCTTGGTCCGGTTGTATCAAGTTTGTTGTTAATAATGTCGTTACGTTCGGATATGGCATCATATACCTTGGTAATGGCATCAAGATAAATTTGTTTTTTTCCCTTAACCTCATCTGCCAGTTGCAGACGATACGGATCTTCAAGTTCGGCAACGAGCACGTTGAGCTTATCCGACATGTCGGCAAACTCCTGTTTGACCCGTTGAAAAGAGGCTTCATCGTTTTGCACCAGGTAACGCGTTGCGTACACCCGCGCCAATAAGAGACTGCGCAATGCCATTGCCCCGTGATACGCAGCATCCTTGTCGGCATCATTATACGCACTCTGGACAATCTGGGTCAGCCCCTGCTCCATCTGCGGGCCTATAACATTAAGCGTCTCGTGTACCAGTTTGTCGCGGACGGCGTGGTGTTCAACCACCTTTTTAAAATTCTCCGTGTAGGTGATGAGTTCTTGCTTCAGGCGGTTAATCGACTGCTTATAGAGCGGCGATCCGCCTAATTTCAGGGCCTCATCAATCATTTCCAGCGTCTGCTTTGCCCGGGCATGTGCCCCGGCAATACTTTCATCATCAGGAGTAATGATGAAATTTTTCACATACAGCCGCGTCATCAGCATATTTGCCTGGATGCGGCCGTCTGCATTATTTTGCCGGGCCATTGAACGATAGAGCTTGAAGTTGCTGTTGCCATTCATCAGGCTGATTATTCCAACACCTGATACGGTAACAAGCAAGATCAGCAGAACGGCAAAAGCAAGGGTGATTTTTCCCCATATTTTAACAGTTATTTTTTTCAGTCTATTCACTTCATCCCTCTTTCCAGACAGATTCAAGGGTATCGAGTTCTGCCAGTGCCTGATCAAAATCGTACTCACCGATGGCCGTTGCCAGTTGCTGCAAAACGCGCGTATGGTCTCCTGTTCCAGCCATCTCCTCCAATTGTTCGATCACATCAGCTGCATCAGTATCATCGTCTTCCAGCAAGGCACGGAGTTGCATAACAAGCGCATCACGTTTCTCAAGATCTACAGCCTGATCCTGAGTCTGTGTCACCCTTCCGGCCTGCTCAAGTACAGCTAAACCTGCTAACATCTGAGATAATGCAGCTGCCACCTGTTCCAGCATTTGATCAAGTTTTTGCGGGGTGCTGTTCTCTTTGCAGGCTGATTCCAGGGCAGCTGCGGCCTGTTGGACCTCCTCGGCTCCAATGTTACCGGCTACCCCTTTCAGAGTGTGGGCGTAACG
>WFRY01000200.1 GCA_015486315.1 Desulfobulbaceae bacterium | reverse complement strand
TGGACAATATTCGCAACAACTCACTGGCCGAGATTCTGAGGAACAGTGAGGTGATCAACAACCTGAAAAACTTCCGACAGATGATTAAGGGCGAATGCCACGACTGTGAAAAATCCGATGAATGCTACGGCTGCCGGGGCGCCGCCTACCAACTCACCGGCGACTATCTGGCCTCAGACCCCACATGCTGGCGCAACAAGGCCTCAGAACTCACCAAAGCAAAATTGTTGAGGTGATACCGAACAGATATCCGTCTCTCCTGAAAAAATTTGTCAAGGCAGTACAGAATGTGAAGTTATTTTTGATTGCACCCTTAGCACAGGAAGATCAGACAATATCCTGATTGGAAAATAAACTCCGTTGCTCCATCTTCGGAGCGATGCACTCCGGCCCGTTGTGTCTTGCATTGTTGACTAAGCTGCGTACGGGATACGCCTTCATGTTTTTTGCCGGGTATGCCTGCAACATATTCAGTAGTTTACCCTGCCCAGTCTCCGGATCTAACCAACGCAACTGATCCTCCAAGGTCAAAATCACCGGCATGCGATTATGAATCCTGGTCATCATGGGGTTGGGTGTGGTGGTTATAATGGCGCAGGACTCGATTTCCTCTCCATGTTCACCCTGCCAGTGATCCCAGATCCCGGCCAGCAGAAAAACGGTACCGTCTTTAGGCCGGATAAAAAAGGGCTGTGTGCCCCCTGCCCTCTTCTGCCATTCATAAAAGCCGGAAACTGGTATACAACAGCGCCGATATCGAAACGGTCCTCGAAAAGACGGCTTGTTTTCAATGCCCTCGGCCCGGGCATTGATCAACGGTGTTTTGGTCTTCCCTGTCTTGGACCAGAATGGGATCAGACCCCAGTGCAACAGGCCGTATTCAAGTACTCCTGTTTCCGGCCATGTGCGGACAACAACAATATCCCGCCCCGGAGTGATGTTATATTCTTCCAGCAAAGGCGGGTCACTGGCTGCCCCCAACTGTGCCAGAGCTTCCCGGTTATCGCCGAAAAATGCAAACCGTCCGCACATACAACTCAACCACCATGGCTTTTGGCAGCTCCGCAGAGCAAGGAGAACTCCCTCAAAGCCTGCTCAATAAGAATCAAGGTAATTACAATACAATTTCAACAACCATATTTTAAAAACCCGAACAACCATAAAGGTATTTTCCGTGAAAATCCTCTTTCAATATCGTCTGCAGCAAGGTAAGAGCATTTTATATCCCACACTTGTGAAATATCCTTGCCCTTTCCGCCTACTTCAATAACAGAATCATCATCTATCTTGAAATCGCCTTTCACTGGAACGGAAAGCTCGTGACCAGTTATAGACAACATACTGGCAAAAAAAGTCTCTCGGACATTCCCTTTATTTTCTATACCATTTCTGCTGATTGCCATTATTTGATTGGAATTGTTGAGATAAATTTTTTCCGGTTTGGCAAGTTTACGCATAGCTGAACCTGATTTTGACAAACATCTTATGAGACCACCATCTTCAAGATATTTGAGATATGTTTTCAGGGTTCTCTCGTCTCCTATTTCTACGATTTGTTTGATTTTTTTCAAATCAGGCGTAAAGGGAACAGAAGATGCAATCACCGCAAGTAATTTACTGATTTTTTTGATACTTGCTCCGCTAAGTTTTGGATAAACGGCGGGTAAATCACTCTCAATTGATGTGTGGAAATTCTGTTCCAGAGTGAGGTGAAACAAAGCCCTGTCTTTAAATTCCAGAAAATATGGATAATACCCAAAGCTGAGGTAGTCTTTAAATAATGCCAGAACACGTTCCTGTTTCTTCTCGATAATGTTAAGAATGGAATCGGCCAACTGTTCGTGATCTGACAAAATGTCTGTCAGGGAGGATTCCGGCAACGTCACATCAGCCTGTAATTCAATAAATTCACGAAAAGATAAGCCTGGTAAACGATAAATTATGGCCCTCCGACTCAAGTCGTGGCTGCCCTTATGTATTTCCAGGATGCTGCTGCCCGATGCCAAAATTTTGAGTGCGGGAAAAGTATCTGTTATGGATTTCAGCTCACGTGACCAGTCTGGATATTTATGAATTTCATCGAAACAGATAAACTCGCCGCCGAGCTGATCAAATCTTTCTGCTATCGCATAAAGTGACAAATCCTTAACAAGAAAATGATCTGCCTGTACATATATTGCCTTTCTGGATTGCAGATAATCGGGATAAGAATTTTTTAAATGCTGAACCAGTAGAGTGGTCTTTCCAACTCCTCTTTGTCCAACAAGAATCGAAAATCGGTTTTGAGTAAGATCTGAAAAGTATTGACGCTGATAAGTACGATCCCGTACACGAATTAACTGATCACTTAAAGTAAATAATTTTTCCAGCATATTCACAGGCTGCTCTTGGTGGTTACAGTTTGAATGGTATTGTATTACTATAATACAACATGTGAAATGGTAAAACAATACTAAAGGCGCGAACAGGAAAAAGCAGAGAAGTGAACTTGACTGCCTCGGCCGGCTTGCTGCCGACTTTGAATTTTACAACATTCTTTGACGGAATATTCATTGGTATGCGGTTCAACATTGATTACAGGCAATCTTTTCAAGATACTTTGGTGCGTTTGCCTTGCTTACCCTGGTTATTTTCTGCATCAACTCAAACGAAACATGGTCAATTCCAAACCCATCCCTGATCTCATCAATCATTGCAAGCCATAGTCTGCCGGTCATCTCCGCATCGGCCAGCGCCCTGTGAAAGGTGCCGTCATTTTCAATCCTGCAGTACCTGACCAGCGTACCAAGTTTATGGTTCGGGGCGTTCGGGTACACTCGCCGGGCCGCCAGCATTGTGCAGGTAAAATCATTGGATCTCGTTCTGCCGATAAAATCAAATTCCGCGTCAAGAAATTTCCTGTCAAACGATGCATTATGGGCAACAAGAGGATAATCAGCCACAAACTCTGCAAACTGCTCCATAACCTCTTCACACGGCGGCGCATCTTCCAGCATCCCGTTACTGATGCCTGTATATGACTCGATAAAGGTGTTGATTCGAAACCCCGGGTTCATCAACCCCTGGAACCGGTCAACAATCAGATTGTCTTTGATCAGAACAGCTCCGATTTCAATGGCCCGGTCGCCGTATTGAGGGGAGAGGCCGGTTGTTTCAAAATCAAGGATAATAACGGGAGATTTTTCCATAACTAAAATGAACCTCTTGTATAAACGGTGAATTTTACCATGGTACAACAAAAATTATTTTGAAAAATGAAAGCCAATCTCTTTTCTTTCTAAACGGCAACCGGTTCACCTGGCAATGCAGTAGGCTCCGGAAGTGCGGTAGCCGGATGGACAGGATCCGTTTTTGGGCACGGCTAATTTTGCTTTTTTACCGGCCAGGCAGTATTTACCGGAAGTACGGTAACCGGTGGGACAGGATCCGACCTTGGCCAGGGCAAAACGTCCGTTTTTTAAGGGAACGCAGTACTTGCCCGAGGTTCTGTATCCGGAAGGGCAGCTGCCGTTTTTAAGTACCGGCTGCACCGGCAGGCCTTCGCCCAGCACCGGCCATGCCGCCGTTATCAGCACAAGAATGAGTCCGCCTATCCATATTTTCATATGCGTCATTGTCTGCCTCTCACAGAAAGTTCACTGTACTTACTGACAAGTGTAAATAGTGCCTGTCCATAAACGGTCTTTCGGAGTCTCGCGAGCTCGCTTACCTCGCCCGATCTCTGCGTCATACTCAAAAAATAATGCTCGGAATATCGTGTATATGCCTGCGCTTATTTTTTTCGCAATCCTTGACCTCGAACGAAAATCCTCATTTATGGACAGAC
The DNA here is from genome assembly GCA_015486315.1 of Desulfobulbaceae bacterium. Lineage (GTDB taxonomy): Bacteria > Desulfobacterota > Desulfobulbia > Desulfobulbales > Desulfobulbaceae > Desulfobulbus_C. The sequence goes on along the minus strand of WFRY01000200.1, from coordinate 823 downwards.
ACTAGATATGTACGATGTTGAGAAACAGGGGATTTGGCATGAAGTCTGTGATTACATCCCGTAAGTTTTGTCATGTGGACCAAGAAGGATAAACCTGATGGTTTGGCTGTCTGTTTGTTCGCAGTCCTTGCAACCTACAACAATATCATCCCCTTTCTTGCGACAGGCATCGCAGTACAGGTAAATAAGAATAAAGTTCCTTTTTACAGGACAGGAATAAAATCCCTGCCAGTTGGCTTTTAATGGCTCTCCAAAAGCAACAGGGTCCTGGATCACCAAGTCGACCTTTTTCTGCACGGCCTTTTTTATGGAGGCATGTTTTTTCAAAGCCTTGAGAAAGGCTTGTTCAAACAACACTTCCATCAGTCGTTAAAAACTTCATCGTAAGAATGCCACTGCGCGGATCCATCCCGCAACCTTGTCTGTGCTGATTCCATAGCCTCCTGAAAGGCAGGATGAGAGAGGATATGTTCATAATTTTCACCATCTATCCTGCGTTTTAGCGAGAGCAGGTATTGAGTCACCATTTCGGCAACGGAAGTACGATTTTCTCTCGCAAAAATTTTCGCAAAATCAGCAAGATCCTGGTCTAAGCTAATATTTATCCTTGTTTTCGGCATAAGATCCCTCCCTATATATTCGTTCCTATCGTACGCATATTCGACTCTACCGTCAAGCGAATTAGTGGGGTCAGGTCTTGAAAAATAAGTTTTTCTATGATAGAGTTTTCTTCATGGCAAGACCAATAAGAATAGAATTTCCAGGTGCAGTATATCATCTCACATCTCGAGGAAATGCACGAAACAACATATATCTTGATGAC
>WFRY01000199.1 GCA_015486315.1 Desulfobulbaceae bacterium | reverse complement strand
TTGTTACCCGGGTGGATGATTCCGTGGTTCGCCATGTAAGCGGCCGGCTGCAGATGATCAGGAGATCACGCGGCTATGTGCCCATGCCTGTGCTGCTGCCTGAAAAGTTGCCGGAACTGCTTGCCTGCGGCGCAGAGCAGAAGAGTACCTTTTGCCTGGTAAAAGAGGACAAAAGTTTTCCGGGCCAGCATATCGGTGACTTGACCGGTCCGAAAAATCTACAGTTTTTTGCAGAATCAATAGCGCATTTTCAGGCTGTATTTGCAATTAACCCCTTATTTGTGGTCTGTGATCTCCATCCTGATTATCTGTCAACATCCTTTGCCCGAAGATATGCTGCCGACCATTCATTGCCCCTTGTTCAGGTGCAGCATCACCACGCCCATGCCGCAGCCGTTATGGCCGAACATGGACTTGATGATGTACTGGCAGTGGTATTTGACGGGGCCGGCTTTGGTCCGGACGGGACGATCTGGGGCGGGGAATTTCTTCGGGTAAAACGCGGGACCTCGCAGCGTCTCGGTCACCTGAGCCGGTTTCGTTTGCCCGGTGGTGATGCAGCAGCACGGGAACCGTGGCGGGTTGCAGTATCTTTGCTCCACAATGCCTGCAAGGATATGGACAGTACAGACATGGCGGGATTCTGCAGGATTCCGGCAGAATCCCTGTCTCTGTTGCAGCAGATGCTTGAGCAGGGTATTAATGCACCGCTCACCTCAAGTTGTGGTCGTCTCTTTGACGGCGTGGCTGCACTGCTTGGTATGCGAACCCATGCCGAATATGAAGGACAGGCAGCCATGGAACTTGAGAGCCTTGCCCGGACAGCATGTGAACAACCGGCGGCACCAAACAGGTCGATCGGGCATCATTATGATCTGCTTTTTTTGACGGAAGAGGGATCCCTGCAGCTGGATGTTCGTCCCATGATCCGGCAGGTGGTTGAGGAACTGGCCAGTGGCGTTGCCAGGGAAAAGATAGCCTGGGCCTTTCACTGCCGGCTGGCTGACGCCTCCTGTGAAATGGTGAAAAAATGTGCGCAGAAGACCGGCCTTTCCACTGTTGTCCTTTCGGGAGGCTGCATGCAGAACAGGCTGCTGCTGACGCTTTTGTTTAATCTGCTGGAACGGGCAGGCTTTACTGTTTATACTGGAGAAAAGATTCCTGTCAACGACGGCTGTATTGCCTTTGGGCAGGCGTATATAGGAGGGAGTTTATACAATGTGTCTGGCCATTCCCATGCGGGTAATTGAGATTGTAGAAGATTCAAGCGGGTTGTTTGGTACCAGTTCCGCTGTTGTTGATGCGGACGGCATCAGCAAGGAAATACGGCTTGATCTGGTGGGTCGGACGCCGGAACCGGGTGATTATCTGATTGTTCATGCCGGTTTTGCGGTCAATATCTTAAGTGAATTAGAGGCGCTTAAAAATCTGCAGCTCATGCGGGAGATGGCGGAAGGACTGGATGAGCGCGAAGGTTCGGGCTCATGAAATACGTGGCTGAATTTCGTGACCGGGAACTGGTCCATGGACTGGCAGAGGAACTTGGTGCGATAACCACTGGGCCTGTCAGAATTATGGAGGTCTGCGGCACTCACACCATGTCGATCTTCCGGCACGGACTCAGGTCGTTGTTTCCTGAACAGCTGGAACTGATTTCAGGTCCGGGCTGCCCGGTCTGTGTGACTTCGGCGGGTCATGTGGATGCCTTTATCAGCGTGGCTGAGAGAGAGAATGTCTTGATTGCCACCTTTGGAGATCTGCTTCGGGTGCCCGGCAGTCATTCCTCCCTTGATCGTGCCCGGGCTGATGGTTCCCTGATTGAGGTGGTATATTCGCCCATGGACGCAATTGCCCTGGCAGAGAATAATCCTGATAAGATAGTTGTTTTTTTAGGGGTTGGTTTTGAGACCACCTGCCCGGGAATCGCCGCCACAATCCTTGAGGCATCACAGCGCAGACTCGATAATTTCTGCGTGTTTTCCGCAGGTAAAATAATGCCGCCGCCCCTGCGGGCTTTGATGCAGGATCCAAACCTGCTCATTGACGGGCTCCTCTGCCCCGGTCATGTCTCAATTATCACCGGCACCGGCGCCTACCAATTCCTGGCCGATGAGTTTAACCTATCCTGCGTCGTGTCCGGTTTTGAACCCGCAGATGTCCTGCGGGCTTTAATCATGCTGGTCAGGCAGATAAACCAGGGCAGGGCAGAGGTGGAGAACGCATACTCCCGCGTTGTCACGGAGGAAGGAAATATGCAGGCCCGCGCTGTGATGAACAAGGTCTTTAAACTGGCGGATACCCCATGGCGCGGCCTGGGTATGATAGCCGACAGCGGGTTTGTAATCCGCAGGGAATTTGCTGCCTGGGATGCAGAGGCAAAACTCAACATATCGGTACAGGATGTACCCGAACCCAGGGGCTGCCGTTGCGGTGACATCCTGAAAGGGTTGTGCCTGCCTCCGGACTGTCCGGTCTATGGAAAACCATGTACGCCGCTCAACCCCATCGGCCCCTGCATGGTTTCCAGCGAAGGCACCTGCGCAGCATACTATAAGTACAGGCTGTAACTGAGTTATTATTTTCTGATTACGTACAAAGTGAGAGTCTGATCCAGCTTTTCTGTCTAATCAGGTGGGTTAAAACAATAAGCCTGGAAGGGTAACTGTTCAGGAGCACCTTATCTTCGCCCATTTAAGCCTGCTCGAGTAACACAAGTACGCTTCACAGTCTTAAATGAACAAATCTAAGGCCCTCCTGAACAGTTACAGGACGGTGGTTTGCTAGTTTTCTGCACCCACCTGAATAGTTACCTGGAAGGTAGCATTTCTGCCTGTTGATCCTTACGCACTCGGGATTTCCTGCACGTTTGAAAGCCTGGCAAATTTTTTATCAAAAGTCACTACTTCCTGAGCACTATCCAACGCAACACTTTTCATATCTCTTCAGCCCATTTGCTGGTACGTCAGTACAGCCTCTGCATTTGTAAATTTTTATACTGGGGTATGCACTTAACTCCAGCACATACCATATCTTGTGGCTGATGGTATCTTTCTGGATCGAAGTCTACGCTATCTCCGGCCAACAGCATGCCGGAATGACGGATTTGAGGATGATTCCGATCGTCATCCCCGAATGTAGTTATCGGGGATCCAGTCGTTTTACCACCACTTATTGAGAAGTTACGAGTTATCATGAATCCAAATTTTGTTAAATATTTCGTAACTATTCACGGGTAAGTGATGAGGTTTCTCAAACCATCTCACCCGTCAAAATACACACTATATTGTGGGCACTTGAGCTAAGTGCATACCCCAGTTTTTATATTCGTAGTCCTGCGTAAGCAGGCTGACATTTGGTTGTGCAGGTGGCTGCCGGTCATGTTACTTAACGTGCTCTAAGGCTCCATTTCAAAATCGACCTCTGTTGACATATTGTTGTTGTTCTATGCAGGTATTTCTACCAACTCAGAACAACAGCAGAACAACAGGGGACAGACCGAAAGCGCCGGGATAAACCGGCATAGAGTAGGGGATGCAAGAGCCCTACATAAAAGGAGAAGCTGCTCCATTATGGCCCCGAGTCATGCGTCGGCTATCCGCGAGGAGGCGGCGAAGCGTTGACAGGGGAAGCGTAGGCCAGCCATTGAGCTCCGAAATCACCCATCCGGGGTGCCGACCGCGTGGTCTGGTTGGGAAGGCAAAACGGGAAGAGGCGTTAATCAGCGAGCAGCTTCCCGGCCCCGCGGAGTCTTGAGAACCTGTGCATGCGTGGACACTCTATGCTCGAGAACCGGGAGATCTCATTGGTTTTCAGCAGTCATTATGATGCCGGAGCGGTTGGGGAAGGTCTGTGGCCATAATCCCAACGTGTACGCCATTGAGAAGTCAGACACCAACATAGTACCAAAGAAGGAGCCGAACAATGCTGGATTTTTTCCTCAAATCAGCAGCGGAGGTTCTGGAGGGAAGGGCGGTGACCAAGGGGAATTCTGAAGAGACCGCCTGCGCCCTGCACGCAGCGGCAGGAGTAAGCATTGAGTGGACTTGACAGGATACGTGAAGCAGCAAGAAAGGATGAAACTCTGCGTTTCACCAGTCTGATGCACCATATCACGGTGGATTTGCTTCGGAACAGCTACAAATCACTTAAACGTGATGCGGCTCCCGGAGTAGATGAAGTGACGTGGATACAGTACGGTGAACAGTTGGAGGCCAGATTACCTGACCTTCATGGGCGTGTACAAAGCGGCAGATACCGGGCAATGCCCTCGAAGCGAATCTGGATACCTAAACCGGATGGACGACAACGTCCGATCGGAATAGCCGTAGTGGAGGACAAAATTGTTCAACATGCGGTTGTGCAGGTTCTAAACCAGATTTACGAAGAGGCATTCCTTGGTTTCAGCTACGGTTTCCGTCCCAAGAGGCACCAGCATAATGCGCTGGATGCTGTTTGGGTTGGTATTACACGACGCAAGGTGAGCTGGGTGCTTGATGCGGATATCCGCGGCTTCTTTGATGCCATTGATCATGAATGGCTGGTGAAATTCGTGGAACACCGCATCGCTGATCCCGGCATGCTTGCTCTAATCCGTAAATGGCTCAGAGCCGGGGTGTCAGAGGATGGGCAATGGTCAAAGACAAAGGTTGGTACGCCGCAGGGAGCAGTTATCTCACCCCTGCTGGCCAATATCTACCTGCATTACGTTTTAGACCTGTGGGTAGACCATTGGCGCAAGGGAGCTCATGGTGATGTGATCATCATCCGCTATGCGGACGACTGGATTACGGGTTTTCAGTACCGGAATGAGGCAATCCGCTTTCAGCAGGACCTGGGTGAGCGATTGGCAAGATTTGGTTTGGAAATGCACGATGAGAAGACTCGTCTCCTTGAGTTTGGCAGATTTGCGTCAGCAAATCGATCCAAGCGTGGAGCGGGGAAGCCGGAAACGTTTGACTTCCTGGGGTTCACGCACATCTGTGCGAAAACCAGGAAGAACAACAGATTTACAGTACGGCGAAAGACCATTGCCAAGCGTCTGCGGGCAAAAGTGAAGGAAGTACGTAAGGAGATCAAGCGGCGTATGCACGTGCCAGTTCCTGATCAAGGGAAGTGGTTACGTTCAGTAATCCATGGTCACCTGAATTACTATGCTGTGCCCGGCAACAAACAGTCCATTAACGCCTTCCGGACAGAGGTAATGCGAGGTTGGTTTAGTGCGTTAAGGCGCCGAAGCCACAAGGCCCGCAACCTGACCTGGGATCGTTTCAAAAGGCTGGTCAAGACGTGGCTGCCCACGGCCAAAGTAAAGCACCCCTATCCAAGTCAGCGACTACACGTCATTTAACCCGAGGTAGGAGCCGTATGAGGTAATTCCTCACGTACGGATCTGTGCGGGGGGTGCCGGGTAACCGGTATCCCTACCGCGATACGTTTCCTGTCTAACAACAAGCTGAAACAATAGCTAAAATTATAAATTAATCGTGGTCTGTCCCGGATTGTTCGCGTCAATTAACCAATCGTCGATTGCTAGATTTGTAGCCATGTGAATTCCTCCTGTTATGTTTACACATAAATATAATGCTTTTGATGTGTAAAGTAAATAGGTGAGGAGTGCGGTTTTGTT
>WFRY01000198.1 GCA_015486315.1 Desulfobulbaceae bacterium | reverse complement strand
AGCACGAGACCATAGCTGCCATCATCGCAGTATCCGTCGCCTAACCATGCCTGGATTTGAGCTACAGATGCTACATTGCCTATGCAGTCTGTGGTATAGCCACCACCGGCACCTCCACCTCCGTTCAGACAATCTCCATTATCATAATTGAAAGCTGAACAGTTCAGATCAACACCCCACGCTCCATTATCACAGTAACCATCTCCGAGATATGCTTGAACTACGTCTCCTGAGGTCACACCACCTGAACAATCCATTACAGTCATATAAATCGTGGCGGCATTGGCGAGCATGATTCCGAAATAAAGAAAATAGGTAATTAATGAAAAACTAACTGCAAAAATTGACAGCCTTCTCAATTGTTTGAACATGGTATCCTCCTTTAAATAGCTTTTCGGCAACAACGTCCGTGAGCCTTCACCAAAAGAAGAAAAAATTTTCTGAATTTTCACCGGTCACCGTATCCGCCGCGTTGCGGGGGCTCTGTTAAAGGAAATATTTCTTCAGTCCCTTCGTCTTGTATCTACAGCACCCTGTGAACAGAGGCCTTGCAGGAGACCTGTCCCGCTCCGGCCGGGATAACTGTTATGGAAATTTTTTTCCCTTATTGATATAATATGACATGGATCCGGGAATGACAAGGAATCAGCGATTTCTGTTTTGTTAAAAATCATCTTTGAAAATAAGAAAGAAGTTTGAAATATCAGGTTGATTTTCAGTCATCATTTTTTTGTATCCGGACTAATTTGAAGGCAAAATGTATTGGGCGATTTGTTGGCTTTGTGGTCAACTTTTCTCTGAAATAATTATAAACAAAGGAGCATGTTGATATGGGACGATTAAAATCATTAAAAAGTGGAACATTTTCTTTTGTACTTGTCTTGTTTTTGATCTCTATTGTTGGAACCGCATGTGCCTCGGGGCCCGATAATAGTAAACAGGGGCTGCCTGCAAAAAATCAAAAAACCCTGAAAAATATGCCAACGCATAAAGGGAAAATGAATTTGAATCTGACTGATAAACAACAGGCCCTTTTTCAGAAGATGAGGGATTCCGGGGCAAAATTCAGGACAAAAATGTGTCCTGATAAAGGTGCGGACTGCACGCCTGACAGGGAACAGATCCGAGCAATGTATTTATTCAAGGCCGAGCTTGCCGCTGAAAAACCTGATTTTCAGACCGTGGCAAAAAAGATAAAGGGAGAATACCACGGGCAGTTCAAGACCGAGTTTAACCTGGCCATTGATGCCAAGGCAGCTTTCCTTGAAAGCCTGACACCTGAACAGAGGGATACCCTGTTGAGCAGACGTCCCCGGGCCGGTGGTAAATCCATGTATAAGGGGCATCCCATGGGTAAAAAACAGTACTATAGAGGTTCTGCAGGTGAATCGTCTGTGCCGGGTAGAAGTGTTAAGTAAGTCGGGCCTGCATGGGTGGGATTGTGCCCTGTTTGTGCCTGGATGAGGAGGAGCAAGGAGCGGCGTATTTCTTTCAAGGTTCACCAGGCCGATGTGCAGGTGGCATATTCTTCCTGAATACAGACATCGACCATATTGCAGGCTTGAGTGCGGCTTGAAGTCGGCTTTGATCTGGTGAAACCTTTCAACCCAGATTATGCACTTCAAGTGCCTGAGAAAAATTTTTAAACGGATAATTCAATGGTTAGCTGTAAATCAGTCAGTCATTTCGTCCACCCAAAAGGTGCTATTTTATCCAGGGTTATATCTCAGGCACTTGAGGCCACAAGGGGCTCGCAATCTTACCGAATCTGCTGCGTTGTCGGGCACTTGAAGTGCCCGAGTACGTCTGCGTCCCCTCCGCCTTGCATCTTCGGCAACCTTGCGAGCTGCATAATCTGGGTTCAAGAAATACCCTGCCTCTGTCCAGGGTTTATAAATGGGGTCAAACATGGACTGTTCCCTGTCCGGAGTTGTCTGCAAGAGCTTAATGTGCTTTTCCCGTTGTTTCAAAAGGAGGTATTCAATCAGTGAACGTGGAAGCAATGAGACATAGACTTAAGGAAAGGGCGGCTGGCAGGGCGGGCATGATCCTGCTTCACAATGGCATAGTCAGAAATACCTCCAGGGATGGGCGAAAAGTCTCTTCCATCGAGGTGAAGGCCGACAGAAGCCGTCTTGCCGAGATAATGACGGAGGGAGAGGCACTTCCGGGGGTAATTGCGGCTGATGTGGAAATCGCGGAAGGACCTTTAAGTATTGGAGATGATATCATGCTCCTTGGAATTGCCGGCGACATCAGGGAAAACACCATATCTGCCATGGCCCATGTTCT
>WFRY01000197.1 GCA_015486315.1 Desulfobulbaceae bacterium | reverse complement strand
CCACACATTACAACCCACAGAGACATGGAAAGTACACGCAAAAGGCCGTGCATTTTCCAGTAAAGCAATGACAGAAACAGTGTAATATTCACAGAGTGAACGGTTTTATTTTTTATATTATCGGCAGGAAAGGTTTATTCCCTGAATGCAGATATGGAAAACACAGGTATTTATTCAGCGAAGGGAATGGTATTGTTTGCAGCTCGTTCCCAAATTCCAGTATGGAAACGGTTTGGATGGAAGCTCCAGCTTCTTGGGGTACATCGTTTTGCCGAAATGACGGAATGGAAAAAAGAGCGATTCCGGTAACAATTTTCAGGGTTGGCGTCCAGGCTGGAGTCTGTGTGCCTGCAGCACAGGAGCATACGAAGAATATTGAAGGCGCGCCAGGAGTTGACGCAGTTCTTCACCAAGGGTTCTTGGACGTAGTACTCCCACGCCTTCGCGGGCGTGCTCTTCCCGCGACGCAGGGATGGCCTCAGAGGATTTTACCCGGCTGAAAATGCCAGCGTCCAGTGCCGCAGCCAGCGGACCAACCACCAAACCATCGACATAAGGTGTGGTGTCCGATTCGCTGGCGGCAGCAGTTGTCGCCGTGTCTGGTTGTAAGCGCTCGTTTCGTCCTTGCACAACGATCCTGACGTAACTAAATTTCCTGCATAATGTAGTTTTGTAACTGATTTCTTATGCTGTAACTATTTTTCCTGATGGTCGAGAGTGGTAAGGAATAGCGGCGTAATCATTTTTCTTGACTTGCACTAAAATATAATAATAATTCTTGTGGTGTAATCATTTTTCCGCCTGCCTGCCGCGACATAATGCAGCGCAGGCAGGAAGGAAGACATGGCTAAAAACGATATGGATAGATCGACTGACAGACTCGCAGGGTATGCGGCGCTTATCGAGCGATATGACATAGATGTGATTCCGAATTGGCACCGATCCCTGGTGACTACCAGCGGAATCCACCGGATCGACTCGAGCGGGGGCGTAGTTAAGGAGGTATATCCGCCCACGTACTGGCCGGGGGATACACTGGGTGATCATCTTGAATTTGCGCTCAAATATGACGGAACGAATCTCGCGATACTCGCCAGCCTGTTTCAGAAAGTTGCAGAGGAAGATTTCCTCGAATATGTCCGGTCCAAACCAACCGGTAAATACGCCCGGCGGCTGTGGTATCTGTACGAATTTCTGACCCGAAAAACGCTTCCGCTCGACCACGTGAAGCAGGGTAACTACATTGATCTGCTTGACCCGGATGAATACTACACAGTCAGCCCAGCCCGGCAGATTCGTCGTCAGCGAATCAACGACAATTTACTGGGTGACCCACGATTTTGCCCAACTGTTCGCCGTACTGAAACCCTTCACGACTTTGAAACAGCCGATCTACCCAAGCGATGCCGCAGGATGGTGTCCAGCTATTCCCCGGAATTGCTAAGGAGGGCTCTCGGCTATCTGTATACCAAGGAGACAAAATCATCTTTTGAGATCGAACATATCAGGCCCACATCGACAAGAACCGAACGATTTGCAGCGCTGCTTCAACTGGCCGAGCAGGAAAACTTCTGCGAAAAAGCGCGCCTGATCGAGCTTCAGAATCGCATTGTCGATCCACGGTTTCGCGATTCCGACTACAGAACGAACCAGAACTATGTTGGAGAGACAATCGCCTGGCAGAAGGAAAGGATACACTTCGCATGTCCTAAGCCTGAAGATTTGGCCGACCTAATGGAGGGCCTGGTAACCGCCCATAAGCGCATGGACGCGAGCGATGTGTCCCCCGTAGTTCACGCTGCAGTTATCGCCTACGGATTCGTTTTTTTTCACCCGTTCGAAGACGGCAATGGTCGAATCCACCGTTTCCTGATCCACAACATTCTTGCCCGTCGAGGCTTTACGCCCAAAGGCGTCATGTTTCCCATATCGGCATCCATGCTGAAGAACCCTGCTGACTATGACGCCTCTCTGGAAGCGTTCTCACGGCATCTTATGGCTCTGGTGGAATATTCCCTCGATGAAGAAGGTCTCATCACCGTTCACAATGATACTGCACAGTGGTACTGCTATATTGATATGACCTCCCAGGTGGAGGCACTCTTCAAATTCATCGATCAGACCATTGAGATGGAACTCGCCCGGGAATTGGCATTCCTGGCCAACTACGATGAGACAAAGAAATCCATCCAAGAGATAGTGGATATGCCCGACCGGAAGATTGACCTGTTCATTCGCTTTTGCCTACAAAATAATGGCAGACTTTCGGCACGGAAACGTAAGAGTCACTTCGATTTTCTGTCGGATGAGGAAAGCGCCCGTATGGAGCAGGCGGTTTTGGCGGCCTACGGAAACAGAACCTTGAACGATGATTGATGACTATCCCAGGCGACTCCTGTTGTTCAGTGACACCCATGGCAAGCTCAGGATCATCAATGAGTTGGCCTCTCATGTTTAGAGAGGATCGCAGCCGCAAGAGAGATTCTTCCGCTGATCGAGTTTCCTGCTTACATCCAAGGGCGCAGGAACTTGAACGCGTTCCTGTATATGCGGCATGAAGGGACCTTAAAAAATCAAGAAATTGGTCATCAGTAGCAAAAAAACATGCCCTTCCCGTGCAATGGGAAAAACGCTGAATAGTCACAAACACGGAAGCCCACAAAAAAAGGGCCGCACAGGATTCCAATTTACCCTGTCCGACCCCTGTCCTGTCATACATTGATACAAGAGAATTTGCACTGCATTATTGAGAAGTTACCGCTGTGCACCATGACAGTTTCCTTAAAAATACAGTGCATGAATTGAGCGTTTCAGGCACTATTATCAGTGCCTGCCAGGTG
>WFRY01000196.1 GCA_015486315.1 Desulfobulbaceae bacterium | reverse complement strand
GCCAGCGGAGTGCGGCTGCAGATCTGTCCCAGAGATGTTGCTGCATTTTACGGCATGCCTCCTTTGGTGCATGTTTCCCCTGGAAATCGTCCAGATGATGCTTGAACCGTATCTCCTCAATTTCCACCGTGCGAGGAAAGGCCATCCGTGATACAAGCAGATAATTCAACCAGGGTTTCAACTCTTCCAGGGAAAAACCAAGTACGGCAGCGGCTGCACCGTAACGCTGTGCGCCATCCAGCAGTCCCTGCTGCAGCGATTTGTAATGACGATCCTGTTCCTGCTCCGCCCTGCCGGTTTCATCGTCGGTCTGCCGGAACACAAGCTCATAACCGGTCTTTCCTTCCTGATCCGTCAACCTGTAGCCGTTAAGGGTCGGGTGTGGCGCCCGGCATGCCTCTTCAAATAGATCACGGCAATACTGTATTGTACTGCCCGCCATCTCAAAGCAGTGTCGGTCATAGATGAGGCCCCGGACATAATTATCAGGTGTGGTGGGATACTGAATCCCCCGGGTTGCAGCAAGAAGAAAGCCATGACAACGCGGTATATCAGGGCGATGCCTGACAGCGTCAACAAAAAACCGCTGGATGGTCCCAAGCCAGCCGATATCCACCAGGGCTACATCTCCGTGGTCATAAAAACCAATATCTTCAAGATAACGCTGCAGGGCATCGTTCTGCGGCCTGCATTGCTGCCGGATACTCTCCTGGAAGTCTTCATCTGCAAGCAGTTCATTAAAGGCCAGTCGATCTGCAGGACGATATCCGTCGTGTAGAGGACTCAGCGGGGTATCCGGATGCAGTTCATACCGTAACAGATGGGACTTGAGCGACTCCACATCAAGACTGAAGATTCGGCAGACATCCCGAAAATCCCGGTTACCGGCGGGCAGGAATGCAATATCGGCATTTGTCCGGGTCAGGCCCGCATAGGCGCAACCTGCACCGGCAAGTGCCATCCGACTGACATACAGATACTCAATGGCAGGCAGTTTTTCAGGGGGATACAGTTGCGGCGTAATTTTCTCCCACACCTGTTTAAACAACCATCCCTCGCGGGATAGAAAAAAAATCTTTTGAATACCAAGACGCTGGACCTCTTCTGCAAGGTGCTGAACAAACCCGCTTATAACAGGGGCAAGAAAGGTATAGCCGGCTACATAACGTGCGTCATGATCCGTATTTTCCGCCTCCAGGGGAAGCATAAGCTGCTGCAGCACTCTTCCCTTCCAGAAGGGGCGACCACCGCTGTAATTAAAATACCGTTTGACAATGGCCTTACGCCATTTTTCCCGGCCGTCCCTTAAAACCAGGGCCCGAATACCAACCTCGGCTGCTTTCAGCCCGTCGGAATGGGGATTATCTCCCACATGCAGCCAGGAGGAATAATCCAGGCCAAACTGCTCTTTCAGCAGAGGGTAGGCCTTGGCTGAAGCTTTGGCGAGAAAGGTATCGGCCGACGAAACCACCTGCTCCACAAGAGGCAGTATTCCGGCATGTTCGACAAGTTTTTCCAGATGATCCGCCGGCAGGTAAATGTCGGATACGATGAAAATTCTCTTTCCCTGCCCATGCAGTTCCTGCAACCACTGAACCAGTTCCTCACGCGGAACAAGCATTGAGTTTTCAACACCAAGTTCATACTGGGTCACCCGTTCCAGCAGCTGTTTGTCATATTGGGCAGCAAAAATCTGCTGCAGAAGTTCCTCCATGAAGCGGGGATAACATGCTTCATAATCTTCATACTGCCGACCGGTTTCCTGCCGGTGACGCTGCTCAATGGAGTCACGAAGTTTCTGTACCCTGGGCCAGGGAAATTGTATGCCGCAGCTGTCTGCCAGGAAGGAAATATAGCGTGCCGTTGCCGGTTTCAGCAGGTCCGGGTCATGTATCCTGCGTATCAGCAAGGTATCGAAGAGATCAAAAGAAACCGTTTCACAGCCGGTTGCAAGTTCCCGTCCTCTGCTGATCAATGAGGGAAGGCTATAATGAGTTGTCCATTTCATAACAATCCGTCTGGTTCCTTTAAAGCAAAGAGAGAAATCCGGTTTCCTGTTTTTGACTTGACACTGCCACGCACCCCTATATACTCATGCCAATATTAAAATCTTCTCTACAACTCCCTTTCTGCGACATCAGCATGGATGATCTCACCATAGTAATCCCGGCATACAATGAAGAACAGGCCCTGTCTTTCTTCCTGCCTGAACTTATTGACTTCTGCCGTTCCCGGGGATGCAGGCTTATTATTGTCAACGACGGTTCCAAAGACAACACCAGAAACCTGCTCAACGACTATGCTGAAGAATCATTTTTCACCCCATTGCACCATAAGATAAACCGGGGGTACGGGGGGGCCATAAAAACCGGCATTCATGCCGCAAAAACTTCCTATGTTATAACGATTGACGCCGATGGTCAACACCGCCTTGAAGATGTCAGCGCCCTGTATGATGCCCTGCGCATAAATGACGCCGACATGGTTATCGGACAGCGAAAAAAACACAAGGAGAGCTATTACAGAAAGATCGGCAAGGCCCTGATTCACTTCATTGCCACCCTGCTGATGCCGATCCCTATTCAGGATCTCAACTCAGGCATGAAAATTTACCGCACCGGCCTGGCCAGACAGTATATGCAGCTCTGCCCGGACACGATGGCCTTCAGCGATATTATTACCTTGATTTTTATCAACCAGCGACACCTGGTACAGGAGTACCCCATCACTGTTGTTCCCCGGACAACCGGAGAATCCACCATCAGTACCAAAACAGCCATTGAGACAGTGATGGAAATTCTTCATATCGTGACCCTGTTTAACCCGATGCGCATTTTTCTGCCACCGGCCATTTTCTTTCTGCTGTTCAGCGCGTTCTGGGGTATTCCCATCCTGCTGCGGGGTGAAGGGGTCTCGGTCGGCACCCTGTTTCTCTTTGTTACCGGCCTGATCTTCTTCTTTCTGGGCCTGATTGCCGAGCAACTGGCCCTTATCCGGAAAAACCTGAGCCTTACGATTCAGGAGAAGTTTTCTCCAGACGACTGACATACTCTCCATATGATTGAAAGGGAAAGGATCGCTGTAATATTTCAAGGCGTTTGAAAACTTTTGCCCGACCAATATACATGAGCATATTTAAATGCTTTTTCTCTCCCAGATCCGGATGCATGAATCTTTCCTGTCCTGTATCGATATCATAGGGATGAAAATAAGTGCCGACCGGCTCGCCTCTGCTGAGACTGCGGCTGATTTCCCAACGGGTAAGTATAAACGGCAGAACCCTGAAATAGACACCTCCGGCAATGGGCACCTGCAGACCGGGGAAACTGCGCAGGGTAATGGGCAGTTCCCAGATTCCCGACGGCAGTTGCCGTGTCTTTCTGCCGAATTCAGGCCAGCCATACAGTGGATTTGCAGCGGGCAGAACAGAACTGGAGTAGGTAAACCCAAGATCCGCCAGGACATCATGTGCCCAGGCGGTTTTGCTGGTCAGAGAAAAAGTCGGTGCCCTGAAGCCCTGTATGTCCCCGGCACCGGTTGCTTGAAGAGCAGACAGGTTCTCCTGCAGATCTTCGCGAAAGGCATGGGGCGAGAGTTTGTCAAGCTGCAGATGCATATCCCCGTGACAGGCCAGTTCATGACCGGCCTCGACAATCTCTTCAATTAACTCCGGATAACGCCTCGCCACCCTGCCCACGACAAAAAAGGTGGCGCGTACTCCCCATTTCCTGAAGTGCTGCAGATAGTTACGGGTATTATCCGGCACAGCTTCCCGATAACCGTACCCATCCTTGACCCAATCCCGCACATCCTCCAGATCAACACTGAGCAGAAGAGCACTCATGACGATGCACCCTGCTCAGCAGATTGAAAAAACGTATACAGGGCAAGCATCATGCAGACAATCGTTAACAGTACCAGAGGATAAGCGACATGCATTGCCCTGTTGATGGAGGCATAAGAAGTAATAACTACCAGGGTCAGAATAAAGGTAATTGAGCAGAGACCGCCGATACAGGAGAGGGAAAAAACCAGGTAACATGAAATTTTTCTGCGCATGGCGGGAAGCAGAAGAAAAAGCAGCAGAAGCAGACAGGAGACGAAGAAGAGAACAGGGACCACTGCCTGATAAAATGTACCGACATCAGAGAGAATCCGTATCTTCTCCTGATTCAGATGGGTGTGATACTCGGGATATCCTTTCAGAATTTCCTTGCGGCTGGTGCGTAATTTTTCCCGGGTAACAACATCATAGAGCTGCATCAATGCGGCTGACCCCCTGCTCATTATTCCTCTGGTATCTGCGGAAAAATCTTCAAACAGGATGATCCTTTTAAACACAGAGCAAAAAGTCGGCACAAATAATTTGTTGAATTCACGGTGCCACGTCGGTACCAGAGAGGTAATCCGGGGACGACAGTCAAGCTCCCCACTCTCGCAGGCAGCATCAATTTCCCGGCCCATCTTCTGATAGAATGCCATAGTTCGGGGGCCATTCGTATAATACCCGGCATAGGCAACTGCATCCCTGAACGCCCAGATAAAAAAACCGGCCGGGATATCATACGTCTGGGCCAGGGCCACCCATCTTTGTCCCTGCTCTCCTTCCAGGTATGGTTCAATCTCACGAAATGTCGGGCTAACCCGGTAGGCCTGTTCACGCACATCTTTTACCACCGGATAATACTGCCGCCACTTGTCTGATTTAATCCGTAACAGACCGCCATAGGCTGATTCAAATTCCGGGGTTTCCAGCTCGATGGTGGCAAATATTCCATAATGGGTCTGATTGAGCATCCGCAGGCCGAAGGTGGCCCCTGCCCATATCACCAGCGGGAGAAGATATACGGCCACGAGGCGAACCTGTCTGCCGCGATTAACTCTCCGATCAGCATACAGTGCCGCTACAAAAAGAAGAAGTAAAGAGGGGACAACCCAGATTGACTCTTCCCTGGTATGCCAGAACGCGGCAAGGGCAACCCCTGTCAACAATCCCCAGCCGACAGCGGCCTGCAATGATAGACGCGACCGGATATACAGGCCCAGTACGGAAGAAAACACAAGTAAGCCCAGGGACTGATAAATACCGAGCCTGAACACCCGGCCAACGGCCGGATAGTTATACGAAAACGGATTGAGCAATAAAAATAAAAAAATAGCCAACAAAAGCCGGCGATGGCGAATCACAGGGAAAAGTGCCCATATGAAAACAAACGAGGCAAAAGCATACAATAACTGCTGGGCGGCAAGCAGAGGAATGTCCGCCAGGTATGCTCCGGCAATGAACAGGGGATAAAAAGGCCCCTTGATCAAGGTCAGCTGGTTATAGTCACCAAGCCATTTACCCTGGATGATATTCTCAGCCAGGGTCACAAACAACAGATCATCATGGGGCATTTTCAGGGCTACAAGCTCATGCGGGCCCACAAGCCAGAGTTTACAGACAACGAGGAACAGGCAGATCAGGGTCAGACTATTTCCCGACAGCACCCTCTTCTTCATGGTCATACCTCGGGCACCGCAGATGAATCCTGATTTTTTTTACCCGAAAACACCCTGGCGAACAGATCAAGGACTGTAAAAATAATAAAGAGCAAAACCATGGGATAGGCCGAATGCATTGCCCGCTCGATCTCGGAATACGACGTTATGGCCAGCAGGGTAAGAATAAAGCCGATGGACAGGATACCGCCCAGGGCGGCCCCGCCCGCTACTGTAAAGAGACGAAATTCTCTTTTGAGAAGATCTTTTGGGGCGGAAAAACAAAAAATCAACAGCGACAGCATAAAAAGAACAGGCATAATCTTCTGATAACCGGTTCCGATATCATTGAGAATTCTTGTTTTTTCCTTGTTCAGATGACGCTGGTATTCGGGGTATTGCTTGAGAACAGTCGATTTACTGGTCAACAGTTTTTCCCTGGTCACGACCTCATACATGAACATGATCCCTTTTTTTCCCCGGCTGAGCATTCCCTCCGTACTTGCCGAAAAATCCTGAAAACTGATTATACGTTTCAAAACCGACCAATAGGTTGGAAAAAATAATTTATTGTATTCCCAATGCCAGGGAGGAACAAGAGAGGAAATCCTTGGCCGGCAGTCAAGCGTTCCTGCTTCACAGGCCTGATCTATCTCATCTCCTATTTTCTGATAATAGTTGAGGGTTCGGGGACCATTGGTATAATACCCGGCAGCAGCAACAGAATCACGAAAGGCCCAGATAAAGAATGCCGCCGGGATGTCGGTGCAGCCGCACATATCCTGCCATTTTTTTCCCACAGGACCATCAAGATATGATTGAACCTCACGAAAAGCAGGACTCACTGCATAGGCCTTGTCCCTGACATCCTTCACCACCGGATAAAACTGACGCCACTGATCTGATTTTATCCTGAGTAACCCGCCATAGGCGGATTCAAACTGCGGGGTTTCCAGTTCAATAGTGGCAGAAACACCATAATGGTGCTGGTTTATTGTTTTCAGGGTTGTGTTAAAGGCCAGCAAGATCACAATAGGAAGCCCGTAAAGTCCGACCAGCAGGGCTGCCCTGGAACGGGGCAGCCGGCGCAGATCAAAACAGGCCAGCCCGAACAACAGCAGCAGGGACGGCACAATCCAGATTGATTCCTCACGGGTATTCCAGAAGGCGGATAAAAATATGCCCGTGCCCAGCGACCAGACAACTGCCTGTTTCCAGGATTTTCCGGAGCGGACATATAAACCGACAGCACAGGAGAAGACCAGCAGGCCGAGTGACGGATAGATGCCGAGCCTGAACACCCGCCCGACAGCAGGATAATTGTAGGAAAAGGGATTAAGAAGCAAAAAAACATAAAAAACAAACAGCAGCCACTTCTGTCTGACCACTGGATAAACCGCCCAGACAGCCGTAAACGAAGCAAAAGCATAGAGCAGCTGCTGGGCAGCGAGTAACGGTATATTCAGATAATAACTCAGCGCTATAAAGAGGGGGTAAAACTGCCCCTTTATCAGGGTGAGCTGGTTATACTCCCCCAGCCATTTGCCGCTGAGAATATTATGGGCCTGAGTAATAAACAGGAGATCATCATGGGGGGTCATTGTTGCCATCAGAAGATGGGCATTGACCAGCCATAACTTGGCGATCACCATAAACAGGGCAAACAGGACAAAAAACCGCTTTGATTGCAGGAGACTCATAACAAATCAACCGTCAGCGGGGGATAAATCCTTCCTGCCGGTACCATTCGCCAGTGCGTTTCAAGCCCTCGTCCAGATCAACTTTCGGCTGATAGCCAAGATCTCTTTTTGCCTTGTCGATCTTAAAGGCCCGATTCTGACGAAACCAGTCCACCCGCCGGGGAAAAATAGGCGGTGTAATATGAAAAGGTGCACAGACTTTCTCACAGATATGACCGGCAATAACCAGGGGCATGACCGGAAAATGGGGAATCTTTACCGTAACCCCAAGGGCTTGAGCCGTTTTTTTCACCAGTGTTTCGATCTCAACATAGTCCTCATCCGCGATCAGATAGGCTTCCCCAACACCCTTACCGGGTTCCATAGCCAGCATCAGGGCATCAATGAGGTTATCAATATACAGCGGATGATACAAGGTCTTGCCGGAACCGAACATGGGAAAGGTTCCATTACTGACCCGCTTAAAAATCATCTGAAACCGTTCCGGATCGCCGGGGCCATAGATCGCCGCAGGCCGGAGAATAACGGTCTCCATGCCTTTTTCGCAATAGGCATTGACCAGGGGTTCAGCCTCGTACTTGGTCCGCTGATAATAATCAGCCGGTTGAATGGGCGCTGTTTCATCACCAGGGGGATTTTCCACGTTGCCGTGCACACCACAGGTTGAGCAGTAAATAAATTTCTTTACCTTGTGGGCAAACGCAGATTCAAGGACATTCTTTGTCCCCCCGACATTGACTTCATCATAGTAGGTATCCGGCACGTCAAGCTCACGAAAGGCTGCAGCCAGATGGTGCACGATCTCGACACCATCCATACACTGCTCTACAACCTCTTTATCAGTCACGCTGCCGATAACGACTTCTGCTCCCCAGCCACGAATCTCATCTGTCTTCAACCCCTCCTGATAATCAAGGCTGATCACTTCATAACCATCGTCTATAAGACGTTTAACAAGGGCTTTACCCGTAAAACCGGTTCCACCGGTAACAAGAACTTTCATTTTTTATTCCTTTCAAATATACCGTATATATCTATTTTTATGTATTAGTTAAAAACAGACTTGATTCTTGATTTTCCGCTTCAAGGGAAGAACAAAATACTTTCTTCAATAATTTCAGGGTACCTTGGGGAAAAAATGTATAGTTAACATATCCGCCGCCCAGAAAAACTGCATCAAATTATTCACAGCAGCACCAATACAGACGATGAACACCGCTCCCAGCACAAACTTTCGCAAACCGGTCAAGGTCCCATAGGCTGCTATGATAATAAGAAGAGGAACATAATGCATTGAATAGAGGAATGTTTCATCACCATAGATTAAATGCAGTGCGAGTTGTCCGGACAGGGCCAGAAAAATCCCCAGACGGATCTTTCGATCTTTTTTAACCGTGTACATAGCCCAGATTCCAATTGCCAGAAGAATCAGCCATAAGGCGCCGGCAATAATTCCTGCAATGTTCCCGGATAACGGCTGACTGAACTGTACAGAAAGAATTTCCCAGTTCTGCCGGTTCATTTTATCGGCATATCGAATACCGGGCATAATAATACTGTGATAAAAAAAAGAGATAAGTATTCGTACCGGGCCTCCGGTTTCCTTCATAAACAGAAAATCAACTTCATCACTGGAACTTGCAAACCCTTTATCAAAACTCCCGATAAAAAAAGGTACATATGTTAAAAAATAGCGTTGGAAATATGAAAAAAAAGCAACAGAGAGCAAGGCGATCACATTGCAGCGGACCGCTTTTTTCCAGGGCAGACTCAAAAAAGATGCCGCCAGTCCAACCATCCAGTTCGTTACCGTGAACCCAAGTGTCGCAATCCCGGCAAGAACAAAAAACCCTTCGCCTGCAGGCCGTCCTCTTGTGGAGAGGGCAAGGAGAATCAGGGCAAACAGGATTGACACCGAGCCAAAGGAGAACGTCTCCGGAACACTCAGCCAGAAAACAGCCGATGAACTGAACACAGCGAGACAGCTGAAGAGCAGCGCATCAATCCGAAACAGGCCGATAAGACGCAGCAAAACATACATCATGGCAGCCCAGACTCCGGCAACCGATGCGATGACCATTCGAACAGCAGACAGCCGGTCCGTATCCAGAATCGTACAGAGGGAAAGAACAACCGGCGTTGTGAAAAGTGAAAACAGAGGATGAACCGTTGCCCGACCGTGGTCACTTGCAGGGTCACTCATATTCCAGAAAACCCTGGCCGTATCTGAATGAAACCAGAAATCCAGCCCGAACGAGGATACCAGAACTTTATTGAGTTGGCCTGAGAGAAAAAAAGAACCAAAAGCGGCAACAGTCAACAGGGAAAACATGAGATACAGATCCCCCCTGTACCTGGCGATATCTCCTCTGATATCCATAAAATTCATTATATTGCGAGCCATAAAATAAATATCCCCAGTACGACAACAGCCTGACTTACATGATCCTGAACGGCAAAAAGTACAGGGTCATCATACATGTTGCCGCGAGCTGTAATCAGCCACATCCTGCTGATCCAGTACAACAGCAACGGACAAAGAAGCCAGATCAGCTGAGTATGACCGTACAGTAACCGCACATCTTCACTGTTAATATAAAGTGCCAGGACAAGAACAGACATATAGCCGCTGGCAATACCGAAGTCGCGGATAATTTTCTGATCATCCACCAGATATCCCCGTCCATCCAGGGTATCCAGATCCACGGACTGGGCATGGAGCAATTCGGAATATCGTTTGACCAGGGCCAGAGAAAAAAAGATAAAAACTGAAAATGCCAGCAGCCAGAAGGAGAGGACGATTCCGGTTGCCGTGCCACCGGCAATAATTCGCAGGGTGTACAGTCCTGCCAGCATAATCACGTCAACAAGTACAACCATTTTCAGCCGGAACGTGTAGGCCAGGGTCATGATAAAATAAACCGACAACACAAGAAAAAAATCACCGGGCAGAAAAAAAGCTATCCCAAATGATAACAGCAGAAACAGGGGAACCAGTGCGACACCTGATTGCAGCTGAAGTGTCCCCGCAGCAAAGGGTCTGTTCTTTTTCCGGCTATGATTACGATCTGACGGAAGATCAGACAGATCGTTTATCAGGTAGACGGCAGAGGCACAGAAGGAAAAAGAGAGAAATGCAGCAGAGGAGACGATCACCGATGTCAGCCCACCAATTCCATGTGAGGTGATAAGAGGTACAAAAAGCAAACAGTTTTTCAGCCACTGATGGACACGTATGGCGCGGAGATAATCAAACAGCGTCGGCCGCGAAACCGTTAAACACTTTTCCACTGCCGTTATCCGGCCGACCTGCTCTTTCAAGCAGGGATCACAACGCATAATAACGGCCCCGGCAGCAACTTTCCAGACAGAAACATCGGCTGCAGTTCCGGCGAAAACAAACCGACCATCTCCCCCGTCCTCTGCCGCAGCAATTTTCTCCAGTTCCACTGCAGCAACAGCCCGATCTATGCTGCAGGCAACAACCTGATCAAAGAGATGGAGATGGTCATTAATGGCGCATCCCCATTCCTCGGAAAAATCCGTTACCAGGATCAACCGTCTTCCGATCCGCCGCTGCCGGTCAAGCCAGGCAATAAGTTCCTTATTGTATGTCAGCCATTGGGGGGAAAAATCAACCCGCCGGAGAAGCTGTTCATTAAAGAAAGATCGTCCCCGAACCAGCCAGGAAAGAAGAAAGAAAGCCATCCATGGATGTTGCTTGAGCAGTAAACAGATTGCCTCCCAGAACAGATCGGTGGCGACCAGTACCCTGCTGTCGCGCACAAAGACCGGCGGCAAACGATCTGCCTGTCCTGTAGTTGTTTTATTATCATCAGGATATTCGCTGGTACCCCGACAGGCAGCGATCAGCATTTTTTATTTCTATATCTCAGTTGCAACTGATGTACCAGAAATGAAAGAGGGGATACCCGACGTCCGCAGGGTTGCAGTGAGGCAGCGGTGCGCACCGCTGCCATAAGCTGTCCGGCCGGAGCATTGCCATCAACGACTTCATCAATGATTGCCCCATAACTCCCTGCCCGGTTCTGCTCACCGGCAATCGGCAGAGGATCACTACCGGGTAAAACCGCAGTCTGCCGGTCGGCGGCAGACAAAAACGGACCCGGTTCAGGCCAGCCGTAAGGACGCCCTCCGTTATCCCCTGGAAAGATGCCGCCCGATCCAAGCAGGGCCTCATCAACCAATTTCCCCCTTGATCCTGCCCATTTGCCAACACCCCAGGGCAACACAGGAAGTGCATCAAGATTCTTCACCTGCTCCAGGGTGGTACGCAGCGGCAGGTCATCGGGAACAGTCTCTGTAGTACCCAATGCCAGGACCTCAATCCGTTCCCCGGTATTGACCTGCCGTCCGGCAATCAGATACAGTTCAGCCGTAGTTGACAGCAGACGGAGCGTCTGTTCTTCATCAGTTGGTTCACAGGTCCATCCACCACCAATTTTCCGGCCGTCTTTAAGTTGCCTGAACACATCATAGCCATTACTTTCCGCTAAAAACAATACCCCGGTAAATGCATTGATACCTTTCTGTTCTGCTGCACGACGGAAGTTATCATTTGCGGCAGAAAAGAGCTCGGGCAACACAAAGCAGCGGTACAGGTGGACGTGAAAATCAGCTAAAATCATTTTTTATCAGGGAAATTTTAAACTATTCCGGAATTTGACCCGGCAAACCTCACACATATACACAGAGAGCGTATATTATGCAATTCTCTTTCAGTGGCAACCTCTCAAAAAATCATCTATAGTGGTTGCCGGGCTGCAGGATTTATCATACCTATTTTTCTGTGAACAGATGAAACGAGATATTCAACGGCTTAAAATCACATCCTTTGATGTTGTTGTTATCGGTGCCGGTATTTATGGAGCCGCAATATGCCGTTTACTGGCAATGAACGGCTACCGGACCGCCCTTATCGAAAAAGGTGACTTTGGCCAGGCCACATCCGCCAACAGCCTGAAAATACTTCATGGCGGCCTCCGTTACCTGCAACACCTGAATTTGAAAAGAATGCGGGAATCCGTTGCCTGCCGCCGTGAACTCATGCAGTTTTCCCCCCACCTTACCAGCCCGCTCTCCTGCCTGATGCCCACCCGGGGACATGCTATGCGCAGTAAGCCGGTTATGGGGGCTGCCTTTGTAATCAATGACCTGATCAGCTGGGATCGCAACACCGGACTTGCCCCGTCAATGCGCTTGAAAAGGGGGAGGACTCTGGGAAAAAAATTATTTCACACAATTCTTCCACACCTGAATCAGGAGGAAATTACCGGTGCAGCCAACTGGTTTGACGGCCTTGCAGAAAATACAGAACGTATTGTACTTGAACACCTGCTTGACGCGGCGGATTATGGTGCCACTCCTGCCAACTATGTACAGGCGGACAGAATTATCGTTGAGCAGGATCATGTTACGGGTGTACAGGTTACCGACCAGCTGAGCAAAAAACAATTTTCCATCACAACAAAGCTGGTCATCAATGCCGCCGGTCCCTGGTTTAATGAACTTCTGCAGCGATCCGGTTTGTCACCACAACCGGTTTCCTGGGCAAAGGCGATAAATATCGTTGTAAAAAAACAGCTCCACCCCAGCTATGCCATCGGCCTTGAAAGCAGAGAAGGCTACCAGGACAGGGATGCCGTCTTCAGGCGTGGAAAACGTCTCTATTTTTTTGTTCCATGGCGCAACCACACCATGATCGGCACAACCTATGCCTATTTTCCGGATGCTCCGGATCAGCTCAAGGCCCGGCAGGAGGATATTGACGAAATAATTGCCGAGGTGAATGCAATCTGCCCGGAGTATGATCTTGGCAGAGATGACGTAAGCTTTGTTCACTGCGGCCTGGTACCCATGAGCAGCACCCCTGAACAGGAATCCGACGTCCAGCTGGAAAAAAATTCTCTGGTCATCGACCACGAACAGGAAAATGGCTGCAGGGGTTTGATATCCGTCAAGGGGGTAAAATATACTACTGCCCCCCATGCAGCACGGGAAGTCCTGCATCTTGTTCAACAAACGCAGCCTGTACCTGCCGGGCATCAGCCGACTCCTCTTCGACAACCGGCAAGCAATACAAATAATGATGCCCGGCTGATAGATAAGTACGGTCGTTTTGCAGCACGTGTCCGAACCTGTATCGAGCAGGACAACGGCAGCATCCCGCTGGACGCCGACTCAGAAACAGTCAAGGGGGAAATCCTTTATTTTATCCATGAAGAAATGGCTGTCAACTTATCTGATATTATCTTCCGCAGGTCTGATCTCGGCACGGCACAATGCCCCTCAGAAACGCTACTGACTGAAATCTGCACCCTCATGGCAAGGGAACTGCAATGGGAACCGCAGGAACAGACAAGGCAGCTGGAAAAAGTGTATACCCACTATGCTCCTGTTTCGACTCATCACAACTGATTACCCATGGACAGCTTAAATATTAATCCGCAATATCTGGAAACCGCTGACATTGAGACCTCTTCCCCTGACTATGCCACCCGATTCAGCGGCAGGGTGGGCAGTTATTTCCTTGAGGTCCAGAGCAGCATAACCCTGCAGCTGCTTGCCGGGCAGGAAAAAAAATCCGTTTTAGATGTCGGTGGCGGCCACGGTCAGTTGGCCGGACCGCTGGCTGAACATGGATTCCCGGTCACGGTCACCGGCAGCCATGATATCTGCGGTGAGCGCCTTGCAGAACGAATGCAGGGTGTATCCTATGCGTATCAGACCTGTGATAACCTGCATCTCCCTTTTGCCGACAATTCGTTTCATACCGTTATCTCCTTTCGCCTGCTCCCTCATGTGGACAGATGGCAGGAACTTATTGCTGAAATGTGTCGGGTTGCCCAACATTGCGTCATTCTCGACTATCCTGATCAACGGAGTTTCAACATCCTGTACCGGATGCTCTTTACCATTAAAAAAGCCATGGAAGGGAACACCCGAACCTATTCCATGTTCAGCCGTGCCCAACTCAGACAGGCATTTTTTAAAAATGCCTTTACAGTCACTGCCTGTAAACCTGAATTTTTCTGGCCCATGGTGCTGCACCGCAAACTTAAACATCCCGGTCTGTCCAAGGCACTTGAAACTCCTGCACAACTCCTTGGCCTGACCCATCTGTTCGGCTCACCGGTTATCCTGCAGAGCAAGGCCATACAGCCTGCTGCAGGTAAAACCCGGGAGGAAATCGGTTGAATATTCTCCTGCTTGCCCCCCAGCCTTTTTTTCAACATCGGGGAACACCCATTGCCGTCAGAATGCTTGCCGAGACTCTTGCTGCGGGAGAACATAACGTCCATCTCCTGGTCTTTCACGAAGGAGAAGATGTCCGGATGGAGGGGGTGGTACTGGACAGGGTGCATGCTTTTCCGGGAACCAGCGGAATAGGGCCTGGTTTTTCCCTGAAAAAAATCATCTGTGATATCCTCATGCTCTGCAAGGCGAGCAGGCTTATCCGGCAGGGAAACTTCGACCTGGTTCACGCAGTGGAAGAAGCTGCATTTATCGCCCTTGCCCTGAAAAGATTGTATCGCATTCCCTATCTCTATGACATGGATTCCTCACTGGCATTGCAGATGCAGGAAAAGTTCTCTTTTCTCAAGCCTGCCGGCACCATGATGCAATCGGCCGAAAATTCCGTGATTCGAAAAAGCCTGGGAGTGATTGCCGTTTGTAAATCACTGGAAGATATTGCCCGCAGAGCAGATGTCGACAAACCGATACTGCGCCTGGAGGATGTCAGCATGCTGCCGGCTGAAATCAAGCAGCAGGAAGACATCCGTAACGATTACAAAATTTCCGGAACAGTATTCATGTATGTGGGCAACCTGGAATCGTACCAGGGAATCGACCTGCTGCTGGAATCCTTTGCCCTGGCGTGCAGGCAGCGGGATGATGCTGCACTGGTAATAATCGGCGGCAAAGAAACAGATATCACAGCATATGGGGAAAAAGCAAGGCAGCTCGGCATTGACGCAGACACCTTTTTTCTCGGCCCACGCCCCATCAGCGACCTTGGATCCTTCCTGGTCCAGGCCGATATCCTGGTCTCGCCCAGGATATCGGGCAACAATACGCCGATGAAGATCTACTCCTACCTGGATTCCGGCAGGCCGGTACTGGCAACCAGACTGACGACTCATACCCAGGTATTTGACGACAGTATCAGCCTGTTGGCTGAACCAACAGCAGAGGCATTTGCAGGAGCCATGGTTGAGTTACTGGATAAACCGGAACAGAGAAAAAAACTGGCAGGGAGGGCAAAAAACAGGGTGCAGAAAGAATTTACCAGAACGGCCTTTGCCGGAAAACTGCTGGCTTTTTATGATACAATCGACAGGAGCATCCAACTGGGTGCAGGAAAGTAATCCCGGCCCTCATCAGGATTTACCCAGTACCTTTTTCACCTTTCGGGCAAGAGCCGTACCAAGACCGCGGGCCTGCTCACGCACCCCTTCTCCGGCACTTCCGCCAGTTCACTACGTACCTGTTGCAGTTCACGTTCCAGATCCACAAGACGGTCAGCGCCGGCTGCGGCAAGCCCCCTGTACTGCTCAGGTAGAGCGGCCAGCATATACCTGCGGATCACTTCCATATCCTGCTCCCGGCCAAGGATAGCAGCCTCACCCAGAGTATTGCCGCTGTGAATACGGTAATACAACAGCTTTTCACTGTCCAGATACTGAACCCTGCCGGGGAACGCCAGCATCATGCGGAACATGAAATCATAATCATGCAGGTAGCGCAGAGAACAGAATTTCCCCACCTTCCGCACAGCCTCGGCCGTCATGAACAGGTTTGAAGTGGTTACCATGAAGTTGCCTTTTAAAAAGGCGGTATATAAATCTTTGCACTCAAAATACCATTCCCTGTTTTTCCGATGCCAGATATTCCAGCCGAATTCAGGGTCTGTAAACTCCTCACCTGCATCTGAAATAGGTATAACATCAGTAAACAGACAGGCAGCATCGTTTTTCTGCTGCGCCGCCACCATTTTTTTCAGCCTGTCCGTACTGTATATATCGTCTGAATTCAGGATGGCAACATAATCACCTTTCGCCATCCCGAGACCACGATTAATGGTATTAAAGGCATCCTGATTTTCCTGGTAATAATAGGAAAGTCGCTCATCGCCGTACCCCTGCACAACCTCGCCGGTTTTATCCGTTGACCCATCGTCAATGACGATCAATTCCAGCTCTTCCCACGTCTGATTCAGGACGGAATCTATGGCAGGGCCAACAAAAAGTTCGTGATTATAGGCAGGAATGATGACGGAAACTAACACTTGATTTCTCCTGATGCACCCTGTAGATGAATCTCTGTCAACTGCATTTAAAATTTAAGCACGGCCCAACGGTTTCACCTGCAGAGCAACACCTGCCCACTGAATTTTCATTTGTTACTTTCAGCAGCCTGTGCCGGATAAAAATGGTGGATAATTGTTGCCTGTGCCTTCTGAAACTGAAGGATATTATTTGTACCAGCTGTACAAATTAAAACTACGACGAAAAACAAAACAATTCTGCGGAACCTGCTGAGCGCTCCCAATGCAGCAACCACTACAAGAAGCGGCAGGTAATGCAATGCATAGAGAAAAGTTTCCTCGCCGTACACGAGGTGCAGCGATAGCTGCCCAAGCAGGATAAGTCCTATACTCAAGCGCATCCGAACAGACAGAGACCCTATAAACAGATTCCAGAATCCTGTACAGAGCAGGACAAACCAGGACAATACAGCTACTCCACCCAGCAAACTACCCGACCATGGCAATGCATGTTGTATGGAAAAAATCTTCCAATCCGGATTGCTCAATGTCCTGATCACCAGCTCGATATCCGGCATAACCATGCTGAAAGAAAAAAAGGCTATCAGTTTACACCACAAACTACCAGCCTCTTCACGAAACATATATGAGGATTCTCCGCTGTTCCCGATAAAAAATTCTGCCGAAGGAAAAAAATGTTTTTCAAGTAACCAGAGCAAAATAACAATCAAAAGAGTTACAACTGCTACGCGTACCGCCTTCCACCAGTCCAGGTTGATAAATGCTATGATAAGTCCGGCCATCCAGTTCGTCAGCGTAGTTCCCAGGGTCGCAACTCCTGTCGCAACAAACCAACTCTCTGCAACATTTCTATACTGGCTAACAGCTCCAACAATGAGTGCTGACAGGATTGCCAAAGAGCCGAAAGAAAATGTCTCCGGAACAGAAAACCAGAATAGAGAGGAAGAACTAACTCCTGCCAGCACAGCAAAGAGTATTGCATCAATCCTCTTCAGAGAAAGCAACCGTAACAGGACATAAAAGCTTGCCATCCATAGAGAGGCTATCAAGGCGATTACTCCCCGAACAGCATGGGCCAGATGGGTATCCAGAGACAGATTGAATATTTTATGGACAGCCTGGGTGGAGAAATATCCGATTAATGAAAACAGTGGGTGCACATTGGTACGGAAATGATCTGAGGCTACATCAATCATATTATAATGCACCCTTTCAATATCTGCCTGAAACCAGAAATCCCGCCCCAACATACCAAAAATTACAGTATCAAGGGTACCTGATGCAACAAGGGATGCCAGGCCCAATACTGCAGCCAGCAAGATGGCAATTCCACTGTCCACGAGCAGTTCTCTCTGCTCTGTAAATATTTTTTTTACTCTAATCACAGATAGTTAATCCAATTTACGGTAACTTCTCAATAAGTAGTGACAAGTTGTTGTATCTTCCATTATGGATCGAAGTCTACGCTATCTCCGGCTAACAACATGCCGGGATGACGGAGTTGCAGGCAATTACGATCGGCATCCCCGAGTGTAGTTATCGGGGATCCAGGAATTTGTTAATGGCTGAGCTTTGTACGTAATCAGAATTATTTTTTGATTGCACCCGTTAGTTGGTCGATTCTCTATTTACTCTTCATCAAGCAAATAGAGAAATACCTCTGCCGCATGCCACGTATGGGGAGCGCTGATTCGCTGTTGTACATACACGGAATCAATGATTTCCATGCCCGAATAATCTGCTTCGCTTGCCGCCTGTTCCCAAGTCAACGGGTAATCCCGGTTGCTTATCGGACTTCTTTTTTCCCTGTAAAAATGATCCCTTGCCCATCCGATATAAGGATAATGATCACTCCGCCACCCCTCCAGCTTGACATCCTTATCCTTATATCCCCACCAGAACAGCGCTGAATAATCGCAAGGAATCATCGGGATAGTGTATGGGTCTTCCATTCCCAAAGATTTGAGACCAAATTTTAACCACTTTGTCTGGTACACCGGCACATAATGGAAATCGGATCGACCTTTGATATAGCGACCGTATTTATCCTGTACCTCAAACCGCTTGATCTCTTCCATTACCTTAGGAACCACCGCATGCCTGGAGTTACTGAACAAAGAAATAAGATACAGGGTCTGGCCGAGATTATCTGCCTCATATTCCGGACTCCCCTCCATCCGGCCGTTGTTGTGGTCATAGGGATCGTCAATAGATAATACCCAATCCCGGATCAAATTCTTGTTCCCTGTCTTCTCAAGACACATGGCCATCATTGCCGCATCCCGTCTCCAGGGTTTTTTGTATACAAAATAATTCGGCAACGGCTTGGATTCAATCACGTTGATCAAAATTTCCTGATGAAGGACTTTTAAAATTTCACTGTATTTATGCCCCTCAAAATCCGGTAAATGAATGGGGACATCAGTCCCTTCTATTCTCGTTATTTTTTCCGTCTGTACCCAGACGGCATCTTCATTCTCAGAAATTATGATGGACTGGCCGTCACTGTTTTTCAGTAACACAGTATAGGCGTTTGGTACTATCGTCTCCTCAGCAATATCCCATTGCTCAATAATTTCCCCTGTCAAAGCATCTTTGATCTTGCCGTTTTTATACAATAGTTTACGCCGATTGCCCATGCCGAAGAGATAAAAGCGGACATCCGGTTGTTCCAATTCACGAAATTCCGACCGAAAAGCTTTGAGTTGATCATGATACTTTTGGATCGACTTCTGAGTCTGATCATAATCTAATCGCGGAGCTGAATTACATCCCGACAAAATAATGACCAGCAAAAAAAATACTGAAAACAATAGCCGCATAGTTCTCCCTGCCTGTTGAATTCAGGTATCAAAAAAAAGAAAACATGAAACTAGAAAAACAATTTGGAACCTCAAAAAAATTTATTCTTTTCCATTAATTCCTTCATCAATACCCGCTACCCAATGCAGCCATTCATCCATGGATACATCCTGTTCCAAAAGCAATCTCTGCTCATTATAATACGGATGATGAACAAGGATTTCATGCCATCGTTGTTGAAAAACCCTTCTTTCCTTTTCACATCCGCAAAAGTCTCCACTCTCTTTTGAGTGATATTGATAAACAGCGGAACAAAAAGGAGTTACAACATGCTCAACACCTTCACCCCTCAAGCGCAGGCACAGGTCAATATCGTACAAACAGCGGGGAAAATCCCCGGCATCAAAACCAGCAACATTTTGAAAAAATGAGCGATGTACCATACAATAATCAAAGGATACTGCAATTACATTCTGAGGACAGACAACACCGTTGAGATGAAATGATCCCTCGACAAGAAAGGAACGAAACATCCTGCAACTCCAATCAGTTACATCAGGGACTGCCGGGTTTTCAACCTGCCCGTCATGTCCGGTAACCATCCCGCCAACGACACCACACCGACCAGACATGGAATAGCCGAGAAATGTCTCAATCCATGTAGATTCCTGCGGCACCACTCCACCCCTTAAAAAGACGAGATGTTCCCCCTCTGTACGACCTGCAACCCGATTCAACGCTGCAGCATCACTTTCATCATTACATATTTCATGCCTGGTCACCTTATCAACTATCTCAACCGGCAGGCTGTCATTCTCAACAGATGATACCTGTGCTCGACCAAGTAACTGTATATCAAAATGTTGATACCGGATAGAATCAGTCAGGGTTCTCAACCAGGATGAAGTATCCTGAAAATCTTCCGGCAGCAGACTGATGATTGATATATGGGGTTGTTTATCTGCCGGCCTGTGCAACTCATAATAATATTTCCACTGCCCATGACAAACCTCCGCCTGCAGTCCTCGTCGTTCTACAGCCAACTGAAGGGCATGCAGACCGGCAGCATCGGCATAATCCTTCTGATCATGATTGACGCTGGTAGAAGTTTCCGTAGCCCGCCATTTATAGAGTGAACGCCTGATATGATGGACCCTGTTTGCCTGCTCTGCTGCTTTCAGCAGCAGATCATAATCCTGGGCCCCGGTACACTCAGGCGACAGGCCGCCAACCTTGTTAAAAAGAAAGCGACGAATAACAAAAAGATGGGTAACGTAATTATGACAGAGCAATAGCTCTGGATTATAATCAGGCTTATAAAATCGCTCAAGATAACGACTTTCGCGGTCAACAAGATCCTCATCGCTGTACAGCACATCATGATTTCCGCTGTTCACTGCATCAACAACTGCATACAGGGCATCAGGGGTCAACTCATCATCATGATCAAGAAAGGCAAGATATTCACCGGATGCAAACTCCGCAGCCCTGTTGGTGGCAGTTGAAATCCCATGATTTTCAGCAAGAAAATATATTTTAATCCGGTCATCTCCGGCTGCATACTCTTCCAATACGGGACGAATGTGTGCCTCTGAACTCCCATCATCAACAAGACAAAGTTCCCAGTGCGGATATGCCTGGTACAGAACGGAATGAATGCAGCGGCGAAGCAGCTTTTCGTCTGTATTATAGACCGGAGTCAGGATGCTGATAAGTGGTTTATCTGCAAGCTCCGCAACTTCAGGACATGGGTAGTTCCCCTGGCGGCAGCCGATGTCCTGATAATGCAACAGAGGAAAGGCATGGGTTTGGTTCCATTCCGGATACTGTCCTGCATAGTATTGCGAATCAAACAGGGCACTGGGCCTGTAATGCCTGCGAGACCCGACATTGACATAGTGAAGAAACAACTCAAGGCCGGATAATGATAAAAGATTATATGTCGTTTTATAGTATTCCGGGTCAAAAAAACGATTGGGACTACGCCCCTCATCTGCACCATATTCATAATAATGCAGCAGCGCAAATAACCATTCCGTTCCTGCTTTCGGGTTATCCTCGCAGTAAAAATGCATATCAAAAAAAGGCATTGGACTGCGATGCTCAGCGTTGCCCGTGTGGTAATAATGGTACAGAGGGTTTTGCCCCAGCTGTAAAACTTCAGGATTCTGTTCCAGGTAGTATGTTGTATCAAAGCAGGGATTCGGATTTTTTCCTTCCTTCCAGCCCGTGTTGAGATAGTGACGTAATGGATTACATCCCTTACGGATACTCTCCGGATACTGTTCAGCATAAAAGAATGTAAAAAAAAGTGGATCAGGTTTATTTCCCTCCTGCCAGCCCTTTTCAACAAAATGCAGTAACGGATCCTGATCCTCTGGCACGTTATAGGTATCTCGATACCAGTCCAACTCAAAAAGCGAATTGGGGTTACGCCCTTCCCGCCACCCTGTCTCCACATAGTGGGTAAGCGGATCAATAAACAGAGGGGACATATCTCTATCCTGCTGCAGATAATAAGCCGTATCCAGCAACCCACTGTTTTTAATCGTCCGAAAATGGGTGCTGGAAAAATACTTTTTAAATGATTTGAGACGCAGTTTAAGAAGGGATACATTGATTCCCCACCAGGAAACAGGGAGATCCTGAGAGGAAGATATATTCTGATGAAGGCCTGTCTGTCTGCCAGGCAGGCCACTGTTGCCCTCTTGCCGGAGGACCTGCAGTAAAAAGGGCAGACAATCACGCCCAAAGGCCAGGTATTCAAGCCCAATAACCAGTTTCCTTTCTGCACCGTCTGACAGATACTCACTTGGAAGGGTAAAGCGAATCTCGGGACTCTGTTTACAAAAAATCAATAATGAGTTGTCGTTGAAGTCAGCATTAGCAGACCAGCCAATGAAGAGATCCTCTTTATTCTGCTTCTCACAAACAATCTCCACATCACGAACCACAACATAGTCGTCGGCTACACTGAACATCAAGTCGTGACAACCATCATCTCCGGACAGTTGAAATTCAAGTCGGGTGGTCCCGGCTGCTATTTTACGAACCTGCAGGTCAGCAGACTGCCGACAACTTTCCCCTGAAACATTCAGCCCGGCTTCATGATACGTCTCGTTGACATCAAGCAGCTTATCTATCCAGACATGGATATGGTCGGAAAACAGCGCCTGGTGTTTATGATAAATTCTGGTGAAGGTGTCGAGTTTGTCCCTCCTTGCCCGGGCTCGAACCATGGAATCACCGGCAACGCGGTAATAAAAAAGGATTTCGGGAATCTGCCGGACCTGCCGTCCCATCTCCAGCAGTGAAAGCCAGAAATCATAATCCTCCCAGCCATATACCAGCTTCTCATCATAACCACCGACCATCTCCCAATCACTCCTGCGAAACAGGGCGGAACAAAAGATGACATTATCGAGCAGCATCTGGTCAAGAGAAAACTCCGGCAGCTGCCAGGGGGTTTCAACAGCACCAAAAAGCCGGGCCTGACAGTAGACGATACCAAGATCTTCTCTGCTGTCAAGCAGCCGGACTGCCTGCTCAACATACGTGGACCCTATCCGGTCGTCTGCATCAAGGGGAAGTATGTACTTCCCCTGTGATACTCTTATTCCGTTATTTCGTGCTGCTGCCAGCCCCTGATTATCAGTTGACAGGATCCTGGTTTTTGGTCTGTTGTAATGCTGCAGCAACTGATTTGTTTCCCCGTCGGTTGAGCCGTCATTTACAATAATGATTTCAAACTCACGAAAACTCTGAGCCAGAACGGAATCAACAGCCTCGTCAATAAACTGTCCCTGATTAAAACAGGGTATGATCACGGAAACAGACAGCGACATCTTAGACCATCATGGTACAAGCCGACCATGACGCCGGATATGCCAGTTCCAGGCTGAGGAAATAATGGTATGGCGGTCGGAACGGCTTGGCTGCCACCCCAGGAGTTGTTTCGCCTTCCCGGTCGCGGCTACCAGTATTGGCGGGTCGCCTTGACGGCGTTGTTCAAGAATAACAGGAAACTCAACTGAACTGAGCTGCTGCACCTCTTTGATAATCTCCATAACCGAGCACCCTCTGCCGGTACCAAGGTTTATTTCCAGGCCGGTCTGCCTGTGTGCAAGAAACTTCAGCGACTGGACATGTGCCTCTGCCAGATCAGCGACATGGACATAATCCCTGACAGCAGTACCGTCCTCCGTATCATAATCCGTCCCGAAAACCCGGATATGGGGCTGTAATCCAAGAGCCGCATATATTGTCAGAGGAATCAAATGGGTCTCAGGGGTATGATCTTCGCCAACCTCACCATCCATATCAGCACCGGCTGCATTAAAGTAGCGTAAAGCAACCGACTTTACCCCATAGGCCTGGTCATAATCCCTGAGAATCTGCTCAACCATTAATTTGCTCCGTCCATACGGATTAATGGGATTTTGGGCGTGCGTTTCGCTGATCGGCAGAGAATCCGGCAGTCCATATGTTGCACAACTACTCGAAAAAACAATGTGACTGCAACCATTTCTCCGCATCGCCCCAAGCAGGGTGAGAGTGGCGCCGACATTATTCTGATAATACTTTTCAGGCTCTGCAACAGACTCTCCAACATAGGCAAATGCGGCAAAATGAATCACAGCAGCAGGAGAATAACGCTTAAACACTTTATCCAGCAGTATGGGGTCGTTGATATCGCCCTTAACCAAAGGTCCCCACTTAACGGATGATTCGTGACCATACACCAGGTTATCCATGGTCACCGGGATGTATCCTTCAGCATGCAGTAACTTACATGTATGGCTGCCGATATAACCGGCTCCCCCGGTAACCAATATTGTTGTTGCCATCTTTAAACCCTGGCAGTTAAGCCGTTCACGACGAATATACGTACAGTGATTCTTTTTCTGCCTAATAGTACATGGTCACACTGTCCGGATGGGTTCCCCGCGCCGCATAGACCTCCATGGTGGGAATATCCGGATTGTTGCCGCTATATTGGCCACCAGGCTGATATTTTCTGAAATCACTTTGATTGACATCCATATTCATACGGGTTGAATCAGGGACATAGAGTTCCCTGCCGTCACTCCAGACGATTAAAAAGGATTTGGCGTATTGCGGGCCAAGCTTTGAGAAAACAAATTTATCCTGCCATATACTGTCGCATGACATTCGGTCTCCGGTATTCTTAATCGTCAGCGAATTACTGTATCCTCGAAGATCATCAGCAGCTTTTTCAGCCTCTGCAGCAGCAGTCTCGGCTGCGGCAGCCTTTGCGGCCGCAGCTTCGGCTTCAGCGGCTTCGGCAGCGGCGGCTTCGGCAGATGCAGCTTCTGCGGATGCAGCATCTGCGGCGGCAGCATCTGCAGCAGTTTCAGCAGCGGCAGTATCGGTACCGCTCCCCTCTGTGGCATCGGCTATAGCCTCGGCAGCAGCAGTAATGTCGCCACTGGTGACGGCATGGGCCGGAAGAGCAGCGAATTTCAAGACAGGAGATGTCCATGTTTCCGGCAATACACTGCAACCGGCCAGGGCTGCAGTTCCTACGGCAAATTTTTTCAGCACCTGTCTTCTATCTGTATTCATTGCCTTTGGAGAATCCTCCTGATCATAAGCATTTGGAGTGTACTCGTCAGCGGTTTTCTTCTCACATGTCTCTACAGTCATCGATTTCCTTTCCTTGTTGTTGACTCTACTTTAATCCTGTTTAACTTACCAGGAATCCATCCCAAATGGACCTAACCTGTTTGCCGAAAAAAAACAATATATATCGGATAATTGTGCTGAACAACGGTAACTTCTCAATAAGTAGTGACAAGTTGCTGTATCTTACTTTATGGATCGAAATCTACGCTACACCGGCTAACAACATTGCCGGGATAACGGAGTTGCAGGCAACTATGATCGTCATCCCCGAATGTAGCTATCGGGGATCCAGGCATTTTACCACTATTTATTGAGAGGTTACGAACAACGCACTTAAAAACCAATACACAAAAAAATCAGGCAAGCTCGCGTCTCCTCTTCCGAAAATTACCCGCATAGGCATAGCAATAGCTCTTGGCCCATCTCCACACCATGCGTGGATGATCGATGAAACGTGCCTTCAGATAGCCTGGACCTCTCAAATGACCATAATATATCTGCAGCCACCACTGACTGGGCCAAAATGTATTTTTTGTTAACTGTACAACGTCCGTTTTTGCCGCAGTTTTTAATTTCAGCAGCGGCCATCCCCTGTAAGGAACCCCATGACCACCCGGCTGATCACTGATATCAAGCTTCAACTGTTGCCTGATTTCACTTTTCCATGGCGTCAGGTAATGGAACCGCGAGAGTACATTCAAAAAAGTCGGTGTCTCTTTACAGACCTGCTGCCAGTTTATGCGATCAACAAACCGTTCCACAAGGGTTACGATATCGGCAACATGCATAAACCTGAAGGGTTCATAGGTGAGAGGAGCCTGAAATCCATGCAGATAAACATAGTTGACCGTTTCCTCGAGGCTAAGGGTACGGGCACAAGTCCCATTAATAGCAAATTCCCGGGAACAGTGGTATGATTTTTCGATCGGCCAGAGGGGATACTGGGAATGAAACGGCAGAAGGTTATGATGCACTTCAATATTTACCGGGAGTCCATTGGTGGTCCTAACCATGGGGACGAGATGATAATACTCTTCGGGTATATCATGATCCGCGGCCGGTTCAAAGCCCAGTTCAAATAGAATTGCTTCAGCCTTTTTCAGATCACGTTTTTTCACCAGTAAATCAATATCCCGCATAGGTCTCAACGCTGTCTCGCTATAGGCGAAATTGCAGAGAGCTATACCTTTAACAATCAGGACATCTATATTGTCGGATTCATAGGCTTGAAGTACTTCGGCAACAACCTTATTGCGGATACTGTTGGAGCGTCGGTTCCTCAGATACAGGCTCTGCAGCAGCCGTCGCTCACTGTCCGGCATCTTACAATCAACAGCATTGAGATGCTTATAGAGCAGAGGAGCAACACCCTGCTTTTCAGCTGCAAGTATTAAATCCTGCCATGCCCCGCCCTGTTCCCGGAGCTCGGCAAGGGCCTGCTCCAACCTGTGATACATGATATCGCCACCGACATCACATGAACAGAGCGCTAATATTGTCCTGATCATTTAATTCCAATCCAGATCAGCAAAGAGTTGGACCAGGGCATTTTCAAATCCTGCAAAACTTTCATAAACAACGCGATAAGCTGGTATTGATCGGGCCAGGTCTGCTATCTGCCTGAAACCATGATCAACAAGATTACGACCGTTTACATCACACTCCATCAACAGGGTACATGCCTGTGCACCGGTTATCCTTTCTATCCTGAGTGGGGCGAAAAACTGATAAACTGGAAAGAGTATCAGGGAAGGAAATGAGGTTATATTGGAAAAATAATCCAGGTTCAGTGACTGATGGGCCACAATGATGCCTTCTTGATCCGCAAGCATGCTGAAACGATCACGTTGCTGGATCAATTTCTCAATTACTGCTACTGAACCCGATTTTATACACACTGGCCTGGTAAAGGGTATGACCATGCCAGGCCCGCTGTCGGGCAAAAAGATAAGTTCATCGGTCAAATAGGAAAAACCATGGGCTGTCAGCCAGGCAGACATGGTGCTCTTGCCGGAACCACTCTGACCGGGCAGTAGAATCACTTTCTCCTGATAAGCAACAGCTCCGGCATGAAAAGCTACCCCAAGGCTGTTCCTGTTAAGCAGGTTAAAGATTACTGAATCAAATAAAATGGCTGCAAAACGTACTCCCAACGGCCCTCTGGCTAATACTTCCTGATCATTAGTCAGCGTATATTGCCCGGAGTTGTCTCCTTCTGAAATCTTCAACATTGCCTCGTAATCACCAGCAATTGGGCAATGAATATCATGAAATAAAAATTTCAGAAAATCAAGGGCCTCGACATTACCATATTGTATTGCAACACTCAACCCAGCAAACGAAACTCTATACTCAGGCATGAAAACGACGCACCTATCTAAAAACCATTATCTATTACCTATCCATTAATATCGCTATGTTATTTTCTACAAGCCTGCTGATAATACCTATTACATCATCGTGTATTTGACTGCGACTTTCCGGGTAGAGTTCAAGCAAAATATCAATTATATCCGTTACAGTTCTATCCCCATCGCATAATTCCCATATTAACGCGCCTGTCTCATTAAGATACAGTGATGTAGTTAGTGACGGATGATAGACGGTTATCTCATCATCTATCTTTTCAAGAAAATAATCAGATTCGAGTGCCACGACCTTTCTTATATCCATTTTCAAGATTTTACCTCAAAAACAATTGTCAAATTAGAATGTTGGCCTGACTGGTTCATCAAACCAATGGTGTTTTGTCCTCTTTTATCTCCTGCCGCAACTTTTCAATCCGGTCATGAGCCTCGTTCAACGATTCTTTTCGCGTTATTTCAGAAATATTCTGCTCAATTTTTTCTATGGCCGAAAGCAGCTTGAAAATTATCAAAAAAACAAAAAGAAAACCTGTCAGGATGACCGCGTTGATATTATCCACGATACCTATTATTTTAGAGACCTTATAGGTAAAATCCGGATAGACAGCTATAAGCGCCATCCCCCCCCAGACGACCAGCCGCACCAAAAGTTTGAGGACCGTCTGCCCGGTCTCTCGCCTGGTAAAGTCTTTGATTCCCTGGAAGAGCATCACTGAAGAAATACCGACAACAACAATTTGATATAAATGTATTTTCATTTTCAATTTTTGATTTTTTCTTCTATATTCAGACCGCTCGGCACGTTAACGATAATTAAAAAGCACTTTCAGACAATCATTTTCCAAATCATCCGGAAAAGAGTGACCAGTCCGTTGATGAATCCCTGTTTGTTCTTCTTGCCTTTTGAATAATCCGTATACAGCGTATGAACAGGAACTTCTGTAAAACGCAGCCTGTTACTCTTTATTTCACGAATAACCTTACTGTCATACTCATACTTGTCCGCCTTGGTGTCGATAATCAAGGCCGCATATTTCGAATAGGCACGAAATCCAGATTGGCTGTCGGACACCATGATACCATAAAACAGCCAGGTAAAAAAATTACCCACAGTATTGGCCACGACTTTAAGAACAGGCATATCCTCACGATTCAACAATCTTGCCCCCAGTACAACATCATACTGCTCTGTGAAAATCGGTTCGATCAAGGGTTGCAGGTCACCCGGATCATGCTGTCCATCACCATCCATGGTGACAACAACATCTGCGTCCAGTAAATTCGCTGCTACAACCCCTGTCTTCACAGCAGCCCCTTTGCCGCGATTGACCCTGTGCCGAATCACCAGTACACCTTTGGCGTGTGCCTGGAAAGCAGTATCGTCATGACTGCCATCATCTACAACAATTATTATATAGTCTCCGACAGTACGTATTTCATCAATGACACCGCAGATGGCTCCTGCCTCATTATAAACCGGTATAACTATACAAATCCGTTTGTTCATATTTTCGCACAAACTATAACATGATGAATACAGCTCATAAGAGCTGCAAAGGTTCCAGGGTGGAATGAAAACAGCATACATTGACTCTCCGGCATGAACCAACTATCATGGCCGTCTGATACCATCCATACCTTTATCTGATTCTTTATCTTTAACCAATTATGTTTGGAACGTTACGACTTATACTCGCCTTGATGGTTGTGGCCACCCACGTGGTACACATCGGTCATATTGGACAATTTGCGGTATTTGCTTTTTATTCGCTCAGTGGATACCTGATGACTTTTGTCCTGCAAAATGCATACGGATACAACCGTCAAGGAGTCTACAGATTCTGGTCAAACCGTTGCCTGCGCCTGCTCCCCTCATACTGGTTTTCAATTTTTATCACAATACTATTGATTCTCTACATTGGCGAAGATTATGTGAGCTCGTTCAACGCCGCCATGCGTTTACCGGAAACTCCAGGCAGTTGGCTTGAAAACATCTTTATCGCCTTTCTTTCCATAACGCCCGCAAATGTTACCCCCAGGCTGAGCGGACCGACCTGGGCTATTACCGTTGAACTGTTTTTTTACCTGCTTATATCAATTGGCATTTCAAAAAATTTTAAAATGACCATTCTCTGGTTCGCCATCTCTCTTCTCTATCATTTACTCTCGATGACACTTGGCTGGGGATACGCATCTCACTACTTCTCTATGCCTGCCGCGTCTCTGCCCTTTGCCGCCGGTGCCCTGATTTATTACCTCAAGGATAGCCCTTCATGCTGGACCACGATATTTGCCAGGTATCGCTCCGTATCACTCGCCCTTTACCTGGCCAGCATAATTCTCTACATTGGAATCTACTCTTCTCACAACACGACAGCCGTAAGCCACAAGTCTATTCTTCTGGACATCGAGTTTTATCTCTCCTTTTTCCTCATCTGGTGCTATCTCCTGGGCTGCGCGGCAAGCGGGCAAGGCATGCCGATGATCACCAGAAAACAAGACAATTTTCTGGGTGCATATTCATACCCCTTTTACCTGCTTCACTACCAGGCATGGATTCTCGGTTCGTACATTTTCGTCAATCAACGGCCACGGACAACACTTGCCGCCGTATTTGTTCTCCTCATTATCCTGAGCAGCTTTACCATATTCTGCATTGAAAAACCCATTGAGAAAATCCGGACCAGGATAAGAAAGCGGTCACCCGCCCTACCATCTCAAGCCCAGAGTTCGGGCAAATAGTAATTTCATTTGCAGCAGCAGACGCTCCCCGCGCACCTGTCGCTCCGTTGCCCAACCTTTGGCCAGCCTGACCCGATCCATTTCCGCATGGGTCGGCAGCACATTGCTGCTATGACCAAAACGCTGCATACAGGCTATCACTCTCTCCATATAACGAGG
>WFRY01000195.1 GCA_015486315.1 Desulfobulbaceae bacterium | reverse complement strand
GACCTGGCCAGTTCCCGCAAGGCTGTTGAACTGAGCGACCGCTACCCCGGAGTATTTGCAGCAGTAGGCATTCACCCGCACAGTGCCCGGGACTCAAGTACTGAAGTTTACCACGAACTGAAGACCTTAGCTGCCGACCGGAAAGTAGTAGGTTACGGCGAGATCGGCCTGGATTATGCCAAGCAGTATGCACCTGTTGATATCCAGCAACAAACATTTTCCAGGCAACTTGCACTGGCCCGGGAGCTTCATCTTCCGGTTATAATTCACGACCGGGAAGCACACCAGGACACGCTGGCTCTGCTGCGTGAAAACGGACCGTTTCCGGCAGGTGGGGTGATGCACTGTTTTTCAGGTGACACCTCCTTTGCCAGGCAAGTGCTGGAGATAGGTTTTTATATCTCCATACCAGGCATTGTCACCTTTAAAAATGCAAAGGATCTGCAGGAGGTCGTGCAGAAAATACCGCTGGAACGAATGCTCCTTGAGACCGACGGTCCTTTTCTGGCCCCTGTCCCCTGGCGCGGAACAACCAACAGACCGGATTACCTGCTCTACACGGCAGGCAGGGTGGCGGAGTTGAAAAATATTTCCATTGACGAAGTCGCCCTGCAGACACGCCTCAATACAGAAAAATTATTTTCTCTACCGCAGGAAGTGAGTGCACCATGATCTGTGAAAATCTTGCCGTGATACGATCCCAGATTGCACAGGCAGCAGAACGCTGCGGACGAAATCCCGATAAAATCAAGCTCGTGGCGGTTTCCAAACGAATGCCCGCCCGGGCCGTAGAAGAGGCTCATCTATGCGGCCAGCTCATCTTTGGCGAAAACTACCTGCAGGATGCCTTGAAAAAAGTTAGACAGCTGGACAAATCTCTACAATGGCATTTCATTGGTCACCTGCAGAGTAATAAGGCTGGACAGGCAGCCGAACTGTTCGAGGTTATTGAGACTGTAGACCGTCTGAAAATAGCTGAAGCACTGGACAAACACGCAGGTAAGCTAGGAAAAACACTGGATATACTCATCCAGGTTAACGTGGGAGGAGAACCTCAGAAATCCGGAATCCATCCGGATAAGGCAGAGAAGCTGCTCGAACAGATCAGGCCATGTTCCCATCTGAAAATCAGGGGACTGATGACCATGCCCCCCTATGGAAGGGATCCGGAAGCAAGCCGCCCATGGTTCAGGACACTGAAACAACTCTCTGTTCAGCTTGCTGAAAGAGAGTTGTTTGACAGTAATGATTCCGTGCAACTGTCCATGGGAATGTCGGGTGACTTTACAGTTGCCATTGAAGAAGGATCGACCCTGGTTCGGGTTGGTACGGCTATTTTCGGCCCTCGACCTAAATAATAAAACTGCTGCAAGGAACAAAATGAAAATTACAATGATCGGCACAGGCTATGTCGGCCTGGTTACAGGAACCTGCTTTGCCGAATTCGGCCACCATGTAACGTGTGTGGACAAGATTGAGGATAAAATCAGTCAACTTAAGGCGGGAAAAATTCCAATCTATGAACCGGGACTAGATTTGCTGGTTGGCAAAAATGTCAACGAGGGACGGCTGCAATTCACCACCAGCTTAGATGATGCCATCCCGGAGGCAGAGGCCATATTCATAGCAGTGGGAACGCCCTCCTCAAGACGGGGCGACGGTTATGCCGACCTGACCTACATTTATGCTGCAGCAAAAGAGATCGCCCATTATCTGCAGGGATATACGGTTATTATCGATAAGAGTACCGTACCTGTGGGTACTGCCCGACAGGTGGCCAGAATTATCAGGGAAGAAAACCCTACCGCGGATTTTTCCGTTGCCTCAAATCCTGAATTTCTCCGGGAAGGCGCTGCCATCACCGACTTCATGCGTCCGGACCGGGTGGTCATCGGAGTGGAATCCGAAAAATCGGAGCGGGTACTGCGGGAAGT
Organism: Desulfobulbaceae bacterium; assembly: GCA_015486315.1. Lineage (GTDB taxonomy): Bacteria > Desulfobacterota > Desulfobulbia > Desulfobulbales > Desulfobulbaceae > Desulfobulbus_C. The sequence continues at coordinate 2,611 of WFRY01000195.1, read as the reverse complement.
CTACAAACCTCTGTTCCTGCGCGATACGCCCATTGTCAGTACTACCATTGAAACAGCGGAACTGACCAAGTATGCAGCCAATGCCTTTCTGGCTGTCAAAATCAGTTTTATTAATGAAATTGCTTCGGTCTGCGAAGCCGTTGGTGCTGATGTCTCCGACCTTGCCAAGGGAATCGGCATGGACGGCAGAATCGGCAACAAATTTCTTCATCCAGGTCCCGGCTACGGTGGTTCCTGTTTTCCCAAGGATACCCTGGCCCTGATGCGGATTGTTCAGGAATATGGTGAAAGTGTTCGGATTGTCGAAGCGGCAGTGGAGGTTAATGCCGCCCAGAAGGCGAGGATGGTAAAAAAGATCCGGGATATGCTGGGAGGTTCGGAATCAGGCAAAACTATTGCCGTGCTCGGTCTGACCTTTAAACCGGAAACAGATGATATGCGCGAGGCTCCGGCGACGACTATACTGCCCGCTCTCCTTGAGAAAGGTGCCAGGATTAAAGCCCATGATCCCAAAGGCATGGAAGAGGCCAAACACTACCTGCCCGAGGGTATTGAATACATGGAAAACAGTTATGAGGCCTGCGAGGGTGCTGATGCAGTTGTTCTGATGACTGAATGGAATCAGTACAGGGCTCTGGATCTGGACAGGTTAAAGGTAATAATGAAGGAACCGGTCTTTATCGACCTGCGAAACGTTTATGATCCGGCAACCATGCAGGAAATCGGCTTTCGCTACATGGGGATTGGGAGGAAATAAACAGCTGGGGAAAATCACCATACTCCCCTTGAAACATCAGGGGAGTATGGTTCAAAAGAGTTACCCTCGACGGGAAGATGATGCCCGTTTGGCAGCCTTGAGGGGATTGATACGTACCTTGACTACCTTGATTTCCGGCTTCGCATGGGTAGCAAAATTACAAATTCCAAGCCGCCATTTGGCTGCAGGGTTTACATACGTTGTACAGTAACGGGTGCTGTTTTCTTCAATAATCCGGTCACAGCCGTCACACTTCTCAACAACCGCCTGAAACGGTCCTGCACTATATTTTACTGCCTCGTTGGTCTGCATTTTGCCAACCTCCTGAAAAAATATAATATTTCCCTTGAATCAGAAAAATTTCTTCCCTACAATAGAACTAATTACGTGAAGGTAATTCCTTCTTTACCAGCGAATCTGATTTTATAAATAGAATTAAGGCCGATGTCAACAACTTATCCGGCTTTATCGATCTTCAGAACAAAATATCCGGAGTCCGAACCATGCCCGTTTACGTCTGGAAGGGAAAAAACAGTTACGGTGAAAAACGAAAAGGCGAGGTTGAGGCAGTTAATGAAGCTGCAGCCCTTGGCCAACTGAAACGTCTGCGTATCGAAAATCCCAAGATCAAAGAAAAGCCAAAAGATCTTTTCGCAAACGTCAAGATTTTTCAACCAAAAGTTACCGGAAAAGACATTGTCATCTTTACCCGTCAGATGTCGACAATGATTGATGCCGGTCTTCCCCTGGTTCAATGTCTGCAGATCCTGGCCAAACAACAGGATAATCCTACCTTCAGACGTGTCCTGACCGAGATACAGACCGATGTGGAAACGGGTATGACCCTTGCCGATGCCATGCGCAAGCATCCCAAGGTTTTTGACAACCTGTATTCAAATATGATTGAAGCCGGCGAGCTTGGTGGTATTCTGGATACTATTTTATCCCGTCTGGCTGCTTTTAAAGAAAAATCCATGGCCCTGCAGAAAAAAATTAAAGGAGCCATGACCTATCCTGCCATCTGCCTTGCCATTGCCCTGATAATCCTGGTTGTGATTCTGGTCTTTGTTGTCCCTGTGTTTGCCAAAATGTTTGAAGATTTCGGATCAAGTCTTCCTGCTCCGACCCAATTTGTGGTCGACATGAGTGATTTTTTTAAAGGTAATATTATTTTTATTTTCATCGGAGCATTTATTGCCTCGTTCATTTTTAAAAAAATATATAATACAGAAAAGGGTCGACTTAAAATAGATGGTTTTCTCTTAAAGGCACCTGTTGTGGGAACTCTTATCCGTAAGGTGGCTGTATCAAAATTTACCCGCACACTCAGTACCATGCTGCAGAGCGGTGTTCCAATCCTGGATGCACTACAGGTGGTTGCAAGGACTTCCGGCAACAAAGTTATCGAACGGGCTGTTTATCATGTTTCCGACTCTATTGCCGAGGGTCGTCCCATTGCCGAGCCCCTTGAGGAATCCGGTGTCTTTCCCAATATGGTGGTCCAGATGATCAATGTCGGCGAATCCGTTGGTGCCCTTGATACCATGCTGGAAAAAATTGCTGACTTTTATGATGAAGAGGTTGATCAGGCCGTAGAGAACCTGACTGCCATGATTGAACCCTTTATGATGGTTTTTCTTGGCGGCATGATCGGTGGCCTGGTTGTTGCCATGTACCTGCCCATCTTTAAAATAGCAAGCGTTGTATAGCTCTTCTTGTCGGTTGACCCCCTTAAGGGCCATATACATAAGGACTTCATATGAGTGAAATAATAGACATTATAGCCAGAGAAATACTTGACTCCCGAGGCAACCCAACCGTTGAGGTGGAGGTTTACCTTGAAACCGGTGCCGT
>WFRY01000194.1 GCA_015486315.1 Desulfobulbaceae bacterium | reverse complement strand
GCAGGGAGCTTGTATCCCATGCACCTGCGGGTCGACCAGGACACTCAACAGGAGCCGCCGTCCGCTGCTTTCTCAGCCATCTAGGATCTGCCGGAGCTGTACAAAAATAAAGAGAACCCGGTCATTCAGAAATTTGATCTGGTTGGCCGTTAGATAGGAAACGTGGTCTGTCCCCGATTGTTTCGGTCGACTGGTCCGGCGGCACTTTTTCCGAATCAAATTGATAATGCTCCATAACCAGGTCTGCTGTCCTGCTGTTCAGGTGGGAAAAGTCGTAAATCAGTTCTTTTCTTCGTAAACCGCTGTGGTCAATCAGATGGTCATAGATATCAATAAACGGGATGTTTTTCTCAGCACAGTTCTCTTTCAGCCGGCTGTTCATCTCTTCCGTGTAACAGGTTCGTTCCCAGCGGGAGGCAAGGAAGGGATACCGGAGATTTTTCCGCCAGCGCAGGGCTTCCGGGGTTGAGGAAAAGTTGCCGGTGGGAATTACGTTGAAGACGTGGATGCAGTAACCGCGTTCCCGGAGGGTGGAGACGTAATCGGTATAGCAGTCTGCTGTGTTACGGATCAGGACAGGAGCCGGGGTGTTGGTCTGGGTCGCCTTATATTTGATATGAATGCGTACGTCCACTTCTCCGAAAACAAAAATAATATGCTTGTCCCGCAAAGAGCGACGGATTTTTCGAACCTGTTTTTCATGCCGGGTCAGGTTGTAGGCGGTTTTTCCGTCCAGTTTGTTGTAGCCGAACAGGGCGGTGGAGTCTGCGATGTGGGGGTGTTGTTCAAAACAGCGCAGGGAATGGCTGTCACCCACTGTGAAAATTTGCCGATGCATGGTGTTAAGCGGAGCCGGAAAGCCCGGCGATTTCCTGTTGAATGGAGGCTGTCATGGCCGCAGGGTCCACCGCATCCCGGATGGGGCGGCCAATCACGAGGTAATCCGAACCATCGGCAATGGCACGGGCCGGGGTGGCAATGCGCTGCTGGTCACCTGCCGCAGAATCAAGCGGCCGTATGCCCGGGGTCACCATGTCGAATTCCGGACCAAAAGATGTTCGGAGCATGGCCGCCTCACGGGCCGAGCAGACAATACCGTGACAGCCACGTTCCAGCACCCGTCCTGCCCGCTGTTTGACCAGGTCTTCCACCGTGCCCTGAAAGTTGAGTTCTGCCAGTTCCTCATCCCCCATACTGGTCAGTACGGTAACGGCCAGAATTTTTACCTCGGTCTCTGCCGCCAGGGCGGCAGAGACAACAGGACCATAGCCGTGCACGGTTGCAAAGGTAATGCCCCGCCCGGCAAACTGCTCCACCGCGAGACGAACAGTGGCTGGAATATCGTACAGCTTGAGATCCAGCATCACCTTGTTGCCCCGGGACGCGATATGATCAATCACTGGCCAGCCGCCGGCCAGGAAGAGCTGCAGGCCGACCTTGAAAAATTTGATGTCCCTGTCAAGCTGTTCCACCAGCAGACGTGCTGCTGCGGCATCGGGTACATCCAGGGCAAAGATGATTCGCTCGTTTAAGGGGATCTCTTTCATGGTGCAGCGGCCTATACCGCAATCAACTCTTCTTCAATCATGTTATCAACAAAGTCCATGACGAATTTTCGCTGGGCCGGTGTTGCCCAGGCAATACAGGAGCAGTGCATGGTGTGGGAACTGCGAACCAGAAATTCAAAACGGATGTCTGTATCCTCCAGAATTACCGAGAGATAAAACGGCCCGCAATCCGGATGCTCCAGCTGAGCCGGGGCCAGCAGGTCCTGGGGAACCTCCAGCCAGAAAACTCCGTCGATGGGGCCGGGTTTCAGTGTCCGTTTGAGGTAGCTGTCAAGGTTGTCACGTTCGAGAAAGGAAAGTTCGTCAATAAAGTATTGTCGCATGGTATTTTATAAATGTAAGAGGTGATGACTGTAAAAATTAAGGTATCAGGTTTCAGGTGTCAAGTCCGGTGAGGTCCTCGTTGAGTACTTCACAGCCGTCTTCCCGGACAACGGCCATGTTTTCCAGCCGGATACCGCCCCACTCGGGCAGGTATATACCAGGCTCAATGGTTACGATCATACCGGTCCGCAGTTTTTTTCTGCTGCGCGGTCCCAGGCGGGGCTCTTCGTGTACGGCAAGTCCTACTCCATGGCCCAGGCCGTGGCCGAAAAAATCGCCATATCCAGCATTGGTGATGACTTCCCGGGCCGCCCGGTCAACATCCCGGCAGATCGCACCGGCATGAATGGCATTGATACCGGCCAGTTGGGCCTTGCGGACTACTCGCAGTCGTTCAAGGTACGTTTTATCCGGTTTGCCGGCCACAAAGGTGCGGGTCATATCCGAGCAGTATCCCTGCAGTACGAGGCCCATGTCGATGAGAACGATGTCGCCGCTTTTCAGTACCCGGTCCGTGGGTACGGCATGGGGTTTGGCCGCATTGGTACCAAAGGCGACAATGGTGTCGAAACTTGGGCCTTCGGCACCCAGTTCGCGCATGGTCAACTCCAGGGCCAGGGCAATCTCAATCTCGGTCATACCGGGATCAATGGTATTGTAAACCAGTTGAAAGACCCGTTCATTGAGGAGAACTGATTTTTTCAGGAGGCGAATTTCCTGGTCTGTTTTCACTACCCGCATCTGTTCGACCAGGCCGGTGAGGGGCACAAGTTCGACGCCGATCCCGGTTGCCGTCTTTTCCATTCCGGCAGCCGCGGAGTGGAGGAAGTAATGGCTTTCAAAGCCCATGCGGCCAATAGCAAGTTCAGGCAGCAGCTGTTTTAAGCATGCATACAGTCCCTTTGGGTACAGTTTGACCGTAAAACCCTGTGCCTCCTCTTGAGCCTGAAGAGTAAAGCGGGAGTCCGTAAGCAGGTACGGCGTTCCTTTTGCCGGAATAAGCAGCAGGCCGGAACTCTCCTGGATGCCGTGGTTCGCGGCAGTGTATCCACTCAGGTATCGTCGATTATAGGGTTCGGAGATGAGGACGGCATCAAGTTTGCGTCGTCGCAGGGATGCCTGCAGCCTGCCGATACGTTGGCTGACCATAATACCTACATGCCCACCATAAACATTGCTTCAAGGTCGTGGGGTGAATATGCCTTGAATGCGAGCATGGTCTCTGAATGGGTGATAGAGTCAATGGTCAACAGTTTGCTGGTGACAAGGTCGGCAAGGTCGTCATTGCTTTGAACACGGGCAAGAGCCACCAGATCATAATTACCGCTGACTGAATATGCCTCTGAGATTCCATCAAGCTCAGCGAGTTGCGTTGCCACCTTATTAATTGCTGTTCGCTCGGTCCTGATCAGTATAATTGCCGTTACCATTGCTTACTCCTTTGCATGGTGCATCCTATTTTCAGATAGGGTGGTATGGTTTTCTAGAGTCGTTCTTTCAGCGTTGATTTATGCTGTTCCAGCGCCTGGTTGTACTGGTCGGTAAGTTCACTTTCCAGCCTGGTCCACTCCTCTTTAATCTTGTTCTGCAGAGCAATCTCCGGACTCATGGTGTTGTCGCCCGGCATACCGTTTTGCTGCTGGGCCAGTAACTGTTCATACTGCATCTTGACCTGCTCTTCGAGCTGCTCCTTGAGCTGCTCGCGGTGTTGATTGTACTGACCAAGGATATGCTGCATCTCCGCGCAGATACTGGTCAGGTCACCGGCGCCGCCGCCGATTTCTACGATTCCCCGGGCAGCCTTGTCCGTCCGTGCTTTTGCAGTTTCATCACGGGGAAGAAAGATATTGCGCAGCAGGACTTCCACCATGCCCTGGCGGGCTGCCATCTGTTTTTCAGCGGCAAGGCCGGTGAGTGAGGTCATAAGGTTATCAATTTTGCCATCCAGAAATTCTGCGGCCAGCTTCATGCCCTGTTTACGGGTATTGTCCTGTTCCAGATCATCGTGTGAGGCCTTGCCCATGCGGGCGGCTCGCTCCATGACCAGGTCCATGGTAGATTTTATTTCAGCCATTGTTATATGTCCGTAAAATTGTTTCAATAAGTGTTAAAATGTTGCCCCGGTGCTCGGGGGAGCATTATGCGGTTGTTCCAAGTGAGTTTTTTTATACGTTCTCTAAAAGTGGTGGTAAAACGTTCCGCATCACTTGGCCCAGGCGAATCTACCGACCAGTTTGGATATGGCAATTAAGTTTTCATTTTCAGGGAATACGCCAAATCCGCGTCGTGCTTGGGGGCAGCGTGAATGCGATCGTTATCTTTTTATTTTATTTCAGTGCGTTATGGATTCTAAAGCTTCGAGACCAATCTGATCCCATCATCTATTTTATTCATGATGGGATTTGCTAAAGAATGAACTCTTTCAATTAAAAACGATTTATTTGTTCCGCGGCGTTAAATAATCTGTCTGGAATAGATATAGCTGTTTTCATCGTAATTTTAAATTTTTCTTTTTGCCTAAATCAGACATCGTAAATTGATGCAGAAAACTGCTCATTTTTTGGACAACGCAAGAGCTTTGTTTCGTAG
>WFRY01000193.1 GCA_015486315.1 Desulfobulbaceae bacterium | reverse complement strand
GGAATACCAGTGAATCTATCGACTAAAATGCTTTCACTTCTCTCTGCCGTTGCCCTGACGGCAACACTCTCAACCGGAGCCATGGCAGGAGATCCCATAAAAATCGGCGTTGCAGGTGCACACAGTGGTGACCTTGCATCCTACGGCCTGCCTACTGTCAAAGCAGCAGAACTTGTTGTCAAACATGTTAATGAAAAGGGCGGCATAAACGGCTCCAAAGTGGAGTTGATGGTTGAAGACGATGTCTGCAAGCCTGAAGTTGCCACCAATACCGCCACCAAACTTGTTTCCGGTGGAGCCAACGTGGTCATCGGCCATATCTGCTCGGGTGCCACCAAGGCCGCCCTGCCCATCTATGGAGAGGCGGATATTATCGTCATGTCTCCATCTGCCACCAATCCAGGATTGACCCAGAGTGGAGATTACCCGAACTTCTACCGTACCATTGCCTCCGACGATGCCCAGGCGCGTGCCGAGGTCGATTTTGCAGTTGATGTTTTAAAGGCTAAAAAAATTGCCGTTATCCATGACAAGGGTGATTACGGCAAGGGCCTTGCCGAGTTTGCCAAAAAGTTCATCGAACAGGGTGCCAAGGCCGAGGTTGTTCTCTATGAGGGAATTACCCCGGGTGCTGTTGATTACTCCGCTGTTGTCCAGAAAATCAAACGAACCCGTGCCGATGCAGTTATCTTCGGCGGTTACCATCCCGAAGCATCCAAGATCGTTACCCAGATGCGCAAGAAAAAAATGGACACAATCTTTATTTCCGATGACGGCGTAAAAGACGATACCTTTATCAAGGTTGCTGGAAAATATGCAGAAGGCGTCTATGCCACAGGCCCTGCAGACGTATCCAATAATCCTATCACCAAACAGTATCGCAAAGAGCACATGAAGGTATACGGTTCAGAGCCGGGCGCTTTTTTTGACAACGCAGTTGCAGCTGCCATTGCCCTGACCAATGCCATTGAAAAAGCAGGATCCACCGACTCAAAGGCCATTGCCAAGGTTCTGCATACCCAGGTTGCCGAGACCCCGTTCGGCGAGATCATGTTTGACGAAAAAGGTGATGCCATCGGTGTGGGCTTCTCCATGTATCAGGTAAAGAACGGCAAGTATGAACAGGTAAAATAATTCGTTGTTTTTTGACTGACCAGAGGCCCGGAACCATTCTTACGGTTCCGGGCATTATTTTTCCCGGCTCACAGAGCGCCACCAGTTAATCCCGGCTCCTCATTAACCATAATTTCAAACAGCATCGCCATGGAATATTTTATCGAGCTGTTTTTCAGCGGCCTGACCCGAGGTTCTATCTACGCCCTTATTGCGCTTGGCTACACCATGGTCTACGGCATCATCGGCCTGATCAACTTCGCCCACGGTGAAATCTACATGATAGGGGCTTTTACCGCCTTTATCGTGGCAACGGTACTCTCCATTCTGGGATTTCCCCTTTTAGCCATATTTGTTATAGCTGCAGTTGCAGCAGCGGTCTGGTCCAGTGCCTACGGTTTTACAATTGAAAAACTTGCCTATAAGCCGTTGCGCAATGCACCGCGACTGTCACCGCTGATTTCCGCCATCGGCATGTCGATTTTTCTGCAGAATTATGTCCTGCTGGCTCAGACATCCGACTTCATGCCCTTTCCGCAGCTGATTCCGGATTTTGCATTCATGGACCCCATTGCCGGTGTCATCGGCTCATCAGACCTTATTATTCTGGTTACAACAGCAGTGGTTATGATCATCCTTACCTGGCTGATTAAATTTACCCGCATCGGCAAGGCCATGCGGGCGACAGCCCAGGACCGGAAGATGGCCATGCTGGTCGGCATAAATGTAAACAACGTCATTTCAGCCACCTTTGTTATCGGCTCCGCCCTTGCTGCCATCGGCGGGCTGCTGATTGCCTCGCATGTGGGCCAGATAAATTTCTTTATCGGCTTTATTGCCGGAATCAAGGCCTTTACTGCTGCGGTACTTGGCGGGATCGGATCCATTCCCGGTGCAGTGCTGGGCAGTTTCATCCTGGGACTCACCGAGGCATTTGCCACCGGTTATGTATCGAGTGACTACGAAGACGTTTTTGCATTTTCCCTGCTGGTTCTGATCCTGATCTTCAGACCTTCAGGACTGCTGGGCAAAGCAACCATAGAAAAAGTTTAAGCACGGTTACTATCCATGATCTCTCTTCAAGATCTTAAAAAAGCGTTCCTGGTTGCACTCTGGTTTGTCTTTCTCACCTTTCCGATCATGGTGATGAAGGTCAATCCGTTTGAACGGACCTTCGGCTTTCGCTGGGACAACATGCTCTATGTGGCAGCGGGCAGTTTTGCCTGTTACCTTATACGCTGTCTGTACCTGGCAAATAAGAAAGCCCAGCAAAAAAAACAAAAGCTGCTGGACATCCCTGATAAGCCAAAAAACGACTGGCAGCAGCGGCTGCTCAGTGAACCCAGGCTCTACCTGCCGGTCCTTGGTATCATCCTGGCGATTCTGCTTGTATTTCCCCAGATCTTATCCACCTACCAGATCAACATCATGATCACTGCTCTGATGTATGTTGTATTGGGGCTGGGTTTAAATATAGTTGTCGGAGTTGCAGGGCTGCTCGATCTGGGGTATGTGGCTTTTTATGCCGTCGGGGCCTATTCCTATGCCTTGCTCCACCTGCACTTCGGCCTCGGCTTCTGGACGGTCCTGCCCATCGGCGGTCTGCTGGCAGCCTCATTCGGCATCATGCTCGGTTTTCCCGTATTACGACTGCGCGGCGATTACCTGGCCATTGTCACCCTGGGGTTTGGTGAAATCATCCGCCTGATCCTGGAAAACTGGAATGAATTCTCGCACGGTCCAAGCGGTATCTCAAACATTCCCCGCCCGGGATTCTTCGGGGTCGAGATGACGCTGAACCACTCTATTTCCTATCTTTATTACCTGATGATCGGTATGGTCATCTTTACAATCTTTGTGGTCAACCGCCTGCAGAACTCCCGCATCGGCCGGGCCTGGTTTGCCCTGCGTGAAGATGAAATTGCCTGCCAGGCCATGGGGATCGACAAGACCAGAACCAAACTGACGGCCTTTGCCCTTGGTGCATTCTGGGCCGGCATGGTCGGTGTTATCTTTGCAGCCAAGACCACCTTTGTCAACCCGGCCTCGTTCACCTTTCTTGAATCAGCCATCATCCTCTGTATTGTCGTGCTTGGCGGCATGGGATCCATTATAGGGGTTATCATTGCCGCCCTCATCCTGATGCTGCTGCCCGAATACCTGCGGGCCTTTTCCGATTACCGAATGCTGGTCTTCGGGGCCACCCTGGTTATCATGATGGTCTTTCGGCCCCAGGGAATTATTTCCACTGTCAGGCGCACCTATACCCTTGATAAAAAACCTGAAAACGTCTAATGAGCGAACAGACTACATCCAATACGCCCATCCTGGAAATCAAAGGGCTCACCATGGACTTCGGTGGTATCAGGGCCCTTGATCATCTGGACCTGCACATCAGACAGGGCGAAATTGCAGCCCTGATCGGACCCAACGGTGCCGGCAAGACCACTTTTTTTAACTGCCTGACAGGAATCTATAAACCCACCGGCGGTGACCTCCTGCTCACTCCGGCCGGCGGCAGCACCAGGAGATTGAACGGTTTAAAGCCCAACAAGGTTACCCAGCAGGGACTTGCCAGGACCTTTCAGAATATCCGTCTCTTTCCCAACATGACGGTACTGGAAAACGTTATGATCGGCCGACATTGCCGCACCAGAGCAAAGGTGCTGGGAGCGATTTTCCGCAACAGAAAAACCGTGCAGGAAGAAAAAGAGATTGTCGCCCTGGCCTACTCTATCCTGACTAAAATCGGCCTGGCCGATACGGTGAACGAGTTTGCAAAAAATCTGCCCTACGGAGCACAGCGCAGGCTGGAAATTGCCCGAGCCCTGGCAACCGAACCAGACATTCTGCTGCTGGATGAACCCGCTGCCGGCATGAACCCCCACGAGACAGCCGAACTTGATGACCTGATCAACGAAATCCGTGCCGACGGTCTCTCCATCCTGCTCATCGAGCATGACATGAAACTGGTCATGAGCCTGTCCGATCACATCTTTGTCATGGATTATGGGAGAAAAATCGCAGAAGGTACCCCGGATGATATCCGAAATAATCCTGCCGTCATCAAGGCCTATCTCGGAGAGGACGTAGAAGATGCTTGAGCTGCGTAGTATCAATTCGTATTACGGAAATATTCAGGCCCTGCATGAAATCAGCCTGAAAGTAGAAGAGGGTGAGATTATAACCCTTATCGGTGCCAACGGGGCAGGAAAATCCACAACCCTGATGTCCATATCCGGTATAGTTCCGCCTCGAACCGGCAAAATTCTGTTCAGGGGCAAGCCCATCCAGCAGATGTCTCCTGATAAAATCGTCGCCCTTGGTATCTGCCAGGTACCTGAAGGACGACATATTTTTCCTGAGCTGACCGTGGCCGAAAATCTCGACATGGGTGCCTTTCTCCGCCGCGACACTCGACAGATCAAACAGGATCTGGAATATATTTATGATATGTTCCCCATCCTGGCCGATCGCCGCAATCAGCCGGGCGGCAACCTTTCCGGTGGCGAGCAGCAGATGTTAGCCATTTCCCGTGCCCTGATGGCCAAGCCGCAGCTGCTGCTGCTTGATGAACCATCCATGGGACTGGCACCGCTGGTAACCAGACAGATATTCGGCATTATCAAAAAGATTAATAAAGAACAGAACACAACAATTTTTTTAGTGGAACAGAATGCCAACCTGGCCCTGAAGACGGCGGACCGGGGTTATGTGCTGGAAACAGGAAAAATCACCCTGCACGGCCCGGCAGAAGAGCTGCTCAACAATAAAGATATTCAAAAGGCATATCTGGGAATCTAATTGATTCCCGGCATACAAATTTTGCACGTCTGATAACATCAGTGTATTTTTTATAACATGGAATCTGGAAAAAAAATTAAAATCGGTGTCATCGGGGTTGGTTACCTGGGACGTTTTCATTCCCAGAAATATGCGGCCATGGACGATGTTGAACTGGTCGGTGTTGCCGATGTTGATCCGGAACGTGCCGGGAGCGTTGCCGAAGAATGTTCGACAGCGTCTTTCACCGATTACCAGAGGCTTCTTGAGGAGGTGAACGCAGTCTCCATTGTTGTGCCCACCATCCATCACCATACAGTTGCCGCTGCCTGCCTGGATCGTGGTATTGACATCCTGCTTGAAAAACCAATGACCACTACTCTAAAAGAGGCGGATGATCTCATCCACCGGGCAGAGGAAAAAAAGCTGATTCTCCAGGTCGGCCACCTGGAACGTTTCAACCCGGCAGTACTGGCAATGCAGCCGCTGCTCAACAATCCGCTCTTTATTGAGGCACACCGGTTATCCGTCTTTAAAAACCGGGGCACGGACGTGGACGTCATCCTTGACCTGATGATCCACGACATTGACATCATCCTCTCAATTATTCATTCTCCGATAAAAGATATTCACACAGTAGGTGCACCGGTTATCACCCCGCTCACCGATATTGCCAACGCCCGTATTGTCTTTGAGAACGGCTGTACAGCCAATGTTACGGTAAGCAGGATTTCCATGGACAACATGCGCCGGATGCGTATCTTTCAGCCGGGCAAATACCTGTCTGTTGATTTCAGCAAAAAAGAGGTGATGGCCATTAAGCTCAAGCCGGGAAGTGTAGGCGGCATGCCACTGCCTGATATATCTAAACACGGCTTTACCGAACAGGATGTTTTAGAACTTGAACTTAAAGAATTTATCAGCAATGTTCGACACCGGACCAGGCCGACGGTCTCCGGAATCGAGGGACGGCGAGCCCTTGATGTAGCTCTGCGCGTGATCGGCCAGATCAAGGAAAACCAGGATAGAGTCACCCACCTGCTCGGTCAGGGAGAAACCTTTGGTTTTATAAACGAGCAATAATTGTGATCCGTACCGGAACACAAGTAATGATCGTTGCCGGTGAGGCTTCCGGCGATATGCATGGTGCCGGACTTGTGAAAGCCATGCAGGAACTGCAGGCCGACCTGGAATTTTCCGGCATCGGCGGTAAAGAACTCACTGCTGCCGGGGTGCACATGCTCTATGATGCCTCCAGGCTTGCCGTAGTCGGGGTAACAGAGGTCTTCAGCCATCTTGGAGATATTTTAGCAGCTCGCAAGGCCCTGATCAAACAGATGCGGGAGGTAAAACCTGCCCTGCTCATCCTCATTGATTATCCGGATTTCAACCTTCTGCTGGCCAAAAAGGCTGAAAAACTCGGCATCCCGGTCTTCTACTACATCAGCCCCCAGGTATGGGCCTGGCGTAGCGGCCGGGTTAAAAAAATAGGCAGACTGACCAGGCGGGTCGGGGTTATCCTGCCCTTTGAAAAAGAGTTTTATGCAGCCCGCGGGGTTGCTGTCGATTTTGTCGGCCACCCGCTGGTGGACACGGTTAAAACCGGCAGGAGCAGGGACGAATTCCTCAACTCACATCATATCCCGGTTACCCCACAAACAAAGATCATCGGTATCCTGCCCGGCAGCCGCTCCAAGGAAATCCGTTCTCTACTGCCTGATTTTCTCCGTGCTGCCTGGTTGCTTGCAGAGAATACGACGGATGATTTTGTCTTCCTGCTGCCGAGAGCTTCAACTATTTCTCAAACACTGCTGGCAGAAAACGGTCTCAGCGAATTTCAGAACAAAATCAATATCCATACCATAAGCGAAAACCGGTACGACCTGATGGCCGCCTGTGATGCCGTGGTCACTGCTTCGGGTACGGTAACCCTTGAACTGGCCATCCTGGGGACCCCTGCCGTTACAACCTATCGCGTTTCCCCCCGCACCTACCGGTTGGGAAGAATGCTGATCCGCCATATTAAATTTTTTTCCCTTGTCAACCTGATTGCAGACCGGGAGATTATCCCGGAACTTCTCCAGGACGAGGTAACTCCGGAACACATCGCCGACCATCTTAAGGCCATGCTCACAGATATCGATTACCGGAAAAATTTGCTCCATGGCCTTGCCGAGGTCACGGACAAATTAGGGGCACCAGGGTGCTCAAAACGGGCCGCAAAAATTGCCCTGGAATGCATGCGTTGATGACGAATCAACATAAACACTTGCAATTATAACGCAATTGAAGAATAATATTAATAAGGAAACTGACAGTAAAAGAGGAGATTATAGTTCGTCGCTAATGAGTTGATACCGTCTATTGATGGTGCGTCTGCGCACCATTTTCAACTCAAATGATAGGAACTTATAAACAGCGGGAGAGAAGCCTATGCAAGGTGCTGAGTACATGACCAGGAGGGCGGAATACCGAAAGACCACGGAAGAGGCATTGTTCAAAAAAGTCATTGAATGGGCCGAAGAAGACAATGAACCCATCATTGTCGAAATCGTGCAACAGGCATTTGCAGATGATGACGCCGAACACTGGCTGACTCTGCACCCGACCAGCTCCTTCACCGGCCTTACGGATTACTATTTCCTAAAAGTCACCGAGGACAAAGAAATGCTCGGCAGCAAAATCCGCCTGTTAAAAAAACAATTTGATATCTACCGCAAAAGACTGCTCTCCTGAAAAATCCTCTGAACCGTCCTGCCTTTCCGCTCCCTCCTGTTCATATCTGTTGTACCAATAAACTACTGTACTGCCTGTTAACCTTTCCGAGCCTATATCTTTGTCTTTTGCCTCTCCTCATTTACATAGGTATAAAGAATCGGTAAGCCGACGATAACGACTGCCAGAAGCAGATATTCGATTCCCTTGATGTTGTAGAGTGCTACAATATACTGACGGACCAACTCACTTATTGTTCCTGCCCGGCTTAAGCCGGCAACAAATGCAGCTGTTGACCATAATCCGAGAAGTACGCCGGAACCAACGAGTATT
>WFRY01000192.1 GCA_015486315.1 Desulfobulbaceae bacterium | reverse complement strand
CCTGTCCCGAAGATTTTAAAGCCCATCTTGAAATTGTATCCCGCATTGATGATGAGGGAGCGGTGCAGGATATTTACCGGAAATGGGGACAGGCAATGGAGGAGGCAAGCGGCAAAACCAGACCGGATGCACTGTGGGACAGCTTTCCCTCCTGGCGGCAGACTCCCGGTTATATGAATATCGGCTTCATGCTCTGGCTTTATAATTGTGTCCGAGGATGGGACCTGCTGGAGTTTGCCTGTAATCGCTACCGGATGCTGGGCACGGAGATGCCCTGGGTGGCTGGAAATGATGCCTGGGCCGCGCAGCGCTATGATCTGGCGCAGCTTGCCGATAAGGCAGGTATGTCGGCAGAAGAACTGAGGGCATTGCTTGTCGATGTCCATACCCTGCTGGGCAGGAAACAGCCCGGTTGACCGACCGTTGGTCAGTGGGCAGGCAAAGAAATTTTCCGATTGAGCCTTGTCTGGAGATTTTTAATTGCAGCGGTCGTTTGTTCACCGAGGATTGAACATTTCAGTTGACGGACCTGTCCGGCACCGGGATATCCCCGCTCCTGCGCAATTGCCAGCCAGGCACATCCCTTGACCGGATCGGCTGCCGGTGATTCCAGATAAAGGGTCCCCAGGAGAAATGCTGCCTGGGGCCATCCCTGAAGAGCGGCCTGTCTGTACCAGTGGAGGGCTTTGTTTTTGTTCTGCTTGATCCCGGCACCAAATGCGTATTTCATGCCAAGATACAGACATGCGCCGGCAATACCTGCTCTCGCCGCCTTTTTAAACCAGTGTATTGCCTGCTTTGGATTTCGTTCCACCTGGTTCCCCGTGTCATACATCAAACCCAGGCTGAACTGCGCCTCTCCATCCCCCTGCTCTGCAAGCAGCAGGGTATCATTATAGAGTTGCCCATCGGCCTGGACAAAATGCGCCTGGATGAGCACGACCATCAAAAACAGCATCAGGAATAAAAAGCGTATGTTAGTCATGCTGATCCATTGGTTATTTATAACTCTTCAGGTGAGTGCAGAAAACCAGCAAAACCACCTACATGTAACGGAACCGAAGTTTCCTGATAAAAGCGACTTTTGCTGGAGCAGGCTTGCAGCCTGGTCCTCATGTTTATGACAAAGATGTCGTCTTCAGAGTAGTCCACCAAATCGGGCTGGTTTTCCTGCCCTTCAGCCTGCTATTTCAGATAGTTACCCGGAAAATTTTGTGCGGCAGCAGCCTTTTCCGCTGCCTGAACGACCTGGTCGGCAAGTGTTCCCCCAACAGTGTCGGTGGCCTTGTCGGTGGCCAGTACCAGGTGGACGACCTCTTTTGCCGTCAGTATTTCGGCAGGCCGGGAAGGCGTGAGTTTTTCGACCCCGTTTTCATTGCTTTTATACAGTAACCCGCCCTGAACGAGCAGGGCAATGGTCCGGTCAAGGTCAGCCTCTTTTTCACCGGGCAGGTTTACAGGCAGCTGTTCTGTTGAGGTCGACTGAGCGTGGGTAAAGTTGCTATACACTTCCAGCAGGACATCAAAAGCGCGTTGCAATGCCTGCTGGGGCCTGCTGTCAGCGCCTGGTAACCGGTAATAACTGTGATTCTGGATGGCATAGGCAAGTACTGACCCGAGCAGGATAAAGGTCCAGCCTAACTGAATCCAGATCAACAGAAGCGGAACAGTGGCAAAAGATCCGTAAATGGCATTGTATTTGGCCACCCCGATCTGCAGGACAATGTAGCCCCGTTGGACAATAAACCAGAAGATGGAGGCAAATACCGCTCCACAGAAGGCGGGCAATGTTTTGACCCTGACATGGGGAAAAAAGAGATACATCATCATCAGGGAAATAGTGATAAAGGCAAAGGGCAGTAAGGTGAAGAGCATCTGTACCGCCCAGGCGGACGGAATGGCCGTGGAGATATAGCCCATGATTCTGGGGCTTTCAAGGACAGCATCACCGGCTATGGCGATATTGATGGAGACCGGCAGCACGATGAGCAGGGCCAGATAATCCATAATTTTGCGAAACAGGGACCGGCCCCTGCTGGTGTGCCAGATACTGTTCATGGCGTCTTCCATCGAACTGAACACCATAATGACGACGATAAGCAGACCGGCGATACCAAAGGCGCCGAGAGCGGCAAAGTTGGTTTTATCCACATAGTTGAAGATGGTATCAACCGTATTGTGCAGGTGAGAGTTGAGAGAGGGAGCCTGTTCAATGGGGGTTATCGCATCTGCACCGGTTTGGTTCGCTGATTCATTATTGGTGGGAGACGATGTTCGGGTTTTGTCCGAGGGTATTATCGGGGGATACTGCGGGTCCAGTTGGTCAATGAGCCGATAGGCCACTGTCTGCAGTTGATCTCCGCTGCCCAGTCCCTTCAGGATTGCCGTACTCATGGCCAGCAACGGCACCAGGGAGAGGATGATGGTAAAGGTCAGGGCCGAGGCCCGCAAGGTAATATGAGTGTCAAAAAATTCCTGAACCATTATAATAAGAATTCGGACAGTTGTGCGCATTACCCTTCTACCCCGGCCTTCTCCGGGGTGGTTGGCAAAGGCCCACTCCACCAGTTTACCGACTATGCCGTGCTTGCTGTTTGGTTGTGTTCGAGGTTCAGGCATAAGTATTGCAAACGTTTGTTATAATTTAGGAAAAAGTCCTAAGCAGAGAACTCTTTTTTGGTGATAGCCTCGGCCTTGACCCTGTCCAGCAGGTCCGAGAGGACCGGTTTGATATGTTCGCGCAGATCACCGGCAACAATGATGAACAGCAGGTCGTCCCCGGGCTGAAAATTTCCTGATTCTGTTTCAATGATGATTTCATAGATGCCGGGTTTTTTTAAGTATTCCCGGCGAAGCTCTTCGATGAGCTCATGGTTGACTTCTGTTGCAAGTCCACTGACGTTTGCATGATCCTGTCTGGACCAGCTGCGGACCACCCCGTTGTGGATGAGTATCATGCCGACATTGTCGTTGAAATCAGGTCGTTTTTTCAGCTCAGCGATGGTCTTTGAGATATCCATTGTTTTCCTGTTTTTGTTGTGCCGGTTATGGTTTACGTTTGGCTGTCGCCTTTAAGGTAATCACTTTCTTTCGGCTGTGGGAAGCTGTTGCTGTCCCCTGGGAAGGAATCTTCAATTTATGGCCGATACGGATGGCAGCCCTGCTGTTCAGGTTGTTGGCTCTGGAGAGTTCTTTTAAGGATATTTTATACCTGCGGGCAATGGATGCGGCAGTGTCGCCTCTTTTTACGGTATAGAGCCTGTCTTTTATCTGTCTGGAGTGAAAGAGTCGGGCAGGCATTTTCTGTAATCGCCTGCGAATGGTTTTTGTGGCAGGCAATCGGAGAAGATATCCTCTGGGGGCATATTTTTTTCCCTCAAGCACCGGTTTCAGCAGAGCGGGGTTTAAGCGGATAAAATCCTCTCTGGATACGCCGAAATATTTGCGAAGATCTCTGGCTGCGGCAAAACCCTTTAAGCGGATAGTTGCGTTTGCCCAGGGACGGTCGGGAATAATAGCAGGATCTTTTTCAAGACGTCTGGCGACCCGCAGAGCGGCAATAAATTCTGAATAAAAATTTTTTGAAGCAAATTTAAACAGCCTGGTATTATGACTTGTAAAAATTTTTTGATAGGTGCCATATTGCTGCTGGGCCCGAACCATACCGGCCCGACCGTAATTATAGGCCGTGAGAGCCAGGGGCCAGGAGTTAAGCTGTCGGTAGTTTTCTTTTAAAAATTCAGCTGCTGCAACGCTTGAAAGATAGATGTCATACCGTTCATCAACGACATCATTAATCACCATGTAGTCGCGTCCTGTGGAACGGGTAAACTGCCACAGACCCACAGCAGATGCTTTGGAATGGGCTTTTGGATTAAATGATGACTCCACATGCGGCAGATAGGCAAGCTCAAGCGGCAACCCCTGTGCATGGAGAATTCTTTTAATGGCCGGCATGTAAGCCCCTGAGCGAATGACTCCGGTCAGAAAACGGTCTTTTTGACCGATCTGCAGCCGGATGTTTTCCCTGGCCTTACGGTAGGAAGATTGCCTGCTGCGTTTGAACAGGGCGGCAATACGTTTTTCTTCCCTGGTTCGTGGCTTGATGCCCCGGCCGAGATCCGAAAGCATTGCTTTATAGTGCCGACGGGCAAATTTGATCAGCTGCTTATTGATTCTGGCTGCGGCGGGTGTGTTCCAGTCGACCAGTTTGACGATCGTATAGATGATGTCGGGGTTGTCCTTGTCGTGCAGGACACCCTCGCGGCTGCTATAGGTTCCGTAGATCTTTTCCCAGAAGCGGACATTGGGCTCAATAACCTTGTATACCGGAAATCGTGCGCCTGCAGCTGCCTGTGTTCCGGTACAGGGAAACAGTGTAACCAGCAGAAGGCAGAGGATAATTTTTTTTACAGCAGGAGGCATGTTATCCGCGTTGCGTTGATTTTAAATATGTGATCTGTTTTATCCTCGGGCAATGGTACCATGAAAAAGAAATATCGTAACTATTCAGGAGCACCTTACGGAGTCTGCGCTTACCTCTTCGCCCATTTAAGCCTGCTCGAGTAGCACAAGTACGCTTCACAGTCTTAAATGAACAGGTAAGCGAAGATTCCGAATCTAAGGCACTCCTGAACAGTTACAGGACGGTGGTTTTGCAAGTTTTCTGCACCCACCTGAATAGTTACGAAATATCTTGGTATTGTAGCATATTGACAGGAAAAAGTGACAAGAAAATTTATCAGTAGAGAGGAGGTGTATATCTATGTATATGCCCATAATCGGTACGCTTGGCTATATACTCTCTCCGGATCGGCAGCAGGTGCTGCTGGTCCACAGGAATGCCAGAAAGGGGGATCATCATCTCGGCAAGTATAACGGTCTTGGCGGCAAAATGGAAGTAGATGAAGATGTCGGATCCTGTATGGCACGGGAGATTCAGGAAGAAGCAGGTATTTGCTGCCTGGAGATGAGTTTGCGCGGGACGGTAAACTGGCCGGGTTTTGGTCCGGGCGGCGAGAACTGGCTGGGGTTTATTTTTTTGATCACCCTGTTTGAGGGAACCCCTCGGACCTCTAATGAAGAGGGGGATCTGGGATGGCATGTACTTGCAGATATAAAAGAACTGGCCATGTGGGAGGGAGACAGATTTTTCCTGCCCCTTGTATTTGATGATGATCCCCGTCCGTTTCACGGACACATGCCGTATCAAAATGGACGACCGGTAAGCTGGCGATTTTGCCGTTAAAGGAACTTTTTATTTTTCCCCGGTTCTGCCGGTGCAAAACTCTTGCGTTGACGGCACATGGCAGGTATAGTTATCATTTTAGTTGTTTGTTATTATATCAACAGGTTAGATGGAGCTGTCAGGGTTCCTGTAAAAAATGGGGAGTATATAATGGAAAATAACGCAGAACTTGTTCGTCTGGAACAGTTTGTCGATACCGTGCTGAACAAATACAATGACCTGAAAGAAAGGTTTCATGCTCTGGAGGCAACACTTCGTGAACGTGATGACGAATGCGCGGCCTTAAAACAGGATGTAGCCGAACTCAGAGATGAGCGGTCGGAAGTAGGCAGCCGCGTTGCCGGTCTGCTTGGCCGCATTGAGCAATGGGAATCCGACCAGGATGATCCGGGCTCGGAGGAGGGAGAGCAGCAGGGCTCTCTTTTCGAGGCGGATCAACAGGATAATGGCTGAGCTGATTCGTCCGGGACGTCGTGATGGAAGAGCGCCTTGTCAGTTTTACCATGTTCGGGCAGGAATTCACTTTTTACAGTGATGCCCCTGATGATGAGGTCCAGGGAGCTATAGCCATGCTGCGCGAAGAACTGGAGGGGACGGATCTTGCGGTGAGAAGTACGGTGCCATCCAGTACAATGCTTGTTTTAGGCTGTCTTCGTCTCGCTGCCCGGTATGTCAATCTTGATAAGGAATTCAATGCCTTTCGAACAGATCAGGAACAGTCTGTTGACAAGATGATCAACAAACTCTCCTCCGGCATTGAATAAGCACCCGGGAAATTGGCTTTGCTTTTCCCTCCATTCTGCTCTATATTAAAGATGTAAAGAATTTTCAGGTTCCCTGCGCTGTTTGTGATCAGCGGAGTATTGAGCCAACTCTCATTGATAGGGTAGCTTCTCTGTTGTATTATGGAAAACTTTACTGATTTCCAGACGACAACATGGGCATGCCCACCTAATTTATTAGGTTTAATCATTGCGGTGACACGGCAGGGTGGGGATTTTTCGTAATGCCGGCGGCTTGGCCGCTGTTTAAGATACGACCATTATCCGTATTGCAATCGGGATGGTTTTGAGTGTACAGGCGGACTGATGAACGGTCCGATGATCGTAGATAACTCTGACGAGATCAGGTTTACAATATATGTGTAATCCCTTCAGCGGTATGTTAACCGGGTAAGTTGTATGCTGTCACACAGTTGATGGCAAGTCCCCACCGCTTTATAGATTGAACAGGCCGCCTGATGCGATGGCGGTATTATAACGTATTCGTTCGCAGAGTTCTGCACGGCCTTGACCTGCTTCGGTTTGTTTCAAAACCGTCTTCACTCCCCCCTCCCATTTTAGTACTATATACTCGCAGTTATTGTTTCTCGTTGCCTGGGGAAAGCTGCATAACATAGTAGGTGTATTGTCATGGATGTAAGTGGAACAACTTTGCTTCTGCTTGGATTTGACCTGATAGCCGGTGCGATTATCGGTTTTTTCCTGAGAAAAAAGCTTGTTGAGGGAAATCAGGCAAATGTTGAGGCCCAGGGTCGGCAGATTATAGAAAATGCCCTCCAGGATGCTGAGCAGGTCAAAAAAGAGGCCCTTCTGCAGGCCAAGGAAGAAGCATACCAGACCAAAAAAGAAGCAGAAAGAGAGATTAAGGATTCCAGGCAGGAGATTAAAGATGAGCAGCGCAGGCTGGACCGTAAAATTGATGAGCTCAAAGAAGACCTTGGTGATCTGAAAAAAAGGGCAATCGCTCTTGACGACAGGCAGGTGAAGCTTACTGCCCGTGAACAGGAAGTCACCCGGATTGAAAAGGAGATTGATTCAGTAGTAGAGGAGCAACGCTATAAGCTTGAAAAGATTTCCGGCATTGGCCGTGAAGAGGCGAAGCAGCAGCTCATGGAATCCGTTGAGAGCGAGGCCAGGATGGATGCGGCCAAGCGACTGGTCCGTATTGAAAACGAGATGAAACTGGAGGCGGATCGGAAAGGAAAGAATATTCTCGCACTTGCCATCTCCCGCTATGCCGGAGATTATGTTGCCGATAAAACCGTTTCAATGGTGCCTTTACCCAATGATGAAATGAAGGGCCGGATTATCGGTCGGGAAGGACGAAATATCCGGGCTATTGAGGCGGCTACCGGTATTGATATTATTATTGATGATACTCCGGAGGCGGTCATTCTTTCCGGTTTTAATCCCATCCGCCGCGAGGTGGCCCGTCTGGCACTTGTGCAGCTGATTTCCGACGGCAGGATCCATCCCGCCAGGATTGAGGAAGTGGTCGCCAAGGTGAGTGATGATCTCGAAGTCGAACTCAAGGAGGCCGGAGAACAGGCTACTTTCGACGTTGGTGCCCACGGCATGCACGTTGATCTGATTAACCTTATCGGTCGCCTGAAATACCGTACCAGCTATGGGCAGAATATTCTCCAGCACTCTCTTGAGGTGGCCTTTCTCTGCGGTGTGATGGCTGCAGAGCTTGGACTTGATGTTAAAAAGGCCAAACGGGCAGGTTTGCTGCATGATATAGGGAAGGCCGTCGACCATGAGGTGGAGGGTTCACATGCCATTATAGGCCGTGATCTGGCAAAAAAATATGGTGAGCGGGAAGATATTGTCTATGCCATTGGTGCCCACCATGAAGATCAGCCGCCCCGGAGTGTACTTGATGTACTGGTTCAGGCTGCTGATGCACTGTCCGGAGCCAGACCCGGAGCCAGAAAAGAGATGTTGCAGAGCTATGTCAAGCGGCTTGAAGATCTGGAAAATATAGCCAATTCATTCCAGGGTGTAGAAAAATCCTATGCCATTCAGGCTGGTCGTGACCTGCGTATAATCGTCGACTCCCAGAAGATAAGGGATGACGAGGCAACCTTGATGAGCCGCGATATTGCCAAGGCCATAGAAGAGCAGCTGACCTATCCCGGCCAGATTCGTGTCACCGTGATACGTGAGACCCGCTCTGTAGAGTATGCGAAGTAGTCCGGCTGATGGTGGTCTTGTGGGTGTAATGGTCTCGTAAAAAGTCTATTTTTACGAGGTTATCTCTTTCAACTTTTTAGCTTGTGTAACTGGTGTGATGAAATCCGTAGAGGAACAGATAGCGCTCATTGAGCGGGGTTGTGTTGATTTGATTTCCAGGGAAGACCTGGAAAAAAAGCTGAAACGTGCTGTGGAAACCGGTACACCGCTTACGGTTAAGGCCGGGTTTGATCCCACTGCCCCGGATCTGCATCTTGGCCATACCGTCCTGCTGCAGAAGTTGCGTCATTTTCAGCAGCTTGGCCATGAAATAAACTTTCTCATCGGAGATTTCACCGGCCTGATCGGTGACCCGACCGGTAAATCCGATACCAGGCCTCCTTTGACCCGTGATGATGTCCTGCGCAATGCCGAAACCTACAAGGAGCAGGTTTTTAAGATTCTTGATCCTGAAAAAACCAAGGTAGTGTTCAACTCATCCTGGCTCGGCGAGCTCTCCTCCTACGAGATGATCAGGCTCGCCTCCCAGCTCACTGTTGCCCGTATGCTTGAGCGTGATGATTTTAAAAAACGGTTCGAGTCAAATCGGCCGATTTCCATTCACGAATTTCTTTATCCCCTGATCCAGGGCTATGATTCGGTAGCCCTGGAGGCGGATGTGGAGCTCGGCGGTACGGATCAGCTGTTCAACCTGCTCATGGGCAGGGATCTGCAGCGTTCAAAGGGACAGGAGCCGCAGGTTGTGTTGACCATGCCGCTGCTGGAGGGGCTGGACGGCGTCAACAAGATGAGTAAATCTCTGGGCAATTATATAGGTATCTCTGAGTCTCCCGATGATATCTTCGGCAAGATACTCTCCGTAAGTGATGAACTCATGTTTCGCTATTATGAACTTCTCAGCGACATGAGCATGGAGGAGATTGCAGCTCTTGAAAAAGATATGGCAGAGGGCAGGATACATCCCAAGGCGGTTAAAGTGCGCCTTGCCAAAGAACTTGTTGCCCGTTTCCATGATCAGGATGCTGCAGATGCAGCGGAAAAGAATTTTGAGCAGGTCTTTAAAAAACATGAACTGCCCGATGATATTCCGGAGAAAACAGTTACCGTGGAAGATGCTGCCATCTGGCTGCCCAAATTACTGCTTGAGGCGGAACTGGTTAAGTCGACATCCGACGGACGCCGGATGGTGAAGCAGAACGCTGTTTCTGTTGACGGAGCCAAGGTTACCGATGTCAATGCCGAGATACCTGCCAGTGGTGAGGTCCTCCTTAAAGTTGGCAAACGCCGCTTTTGTAAGGTTTCATTTTCCTGAGCAGAACGTTATTTCAGGTCGTAAACTCTACGCTCCCTGTCTGTGTAATTTGTTTACCGGCCGGTAACAATAAAAAAGGCGGTTGCTCCTTTTCGGAGCAGCCGCCTTTTCGCTTTCAGCCTGATGATACTACATCAACGTCATCAGCTTAGTTTTCACCATGGGTTGCTCGCATAACCTTAGCCAGTTCTTTAATCTCACCCAGGTCTTTATACATTTCAGCAAATCCATACCAGTATGCATAGTCGGGGTTGACATGGAAAAATCCCTGGTATGCCCGCATGCGGTGCTTCATATACATTTGGAGAAGGACCTGATCTATGTATGAAATTTTGTCATAGTCTTTGTTCCAGTCAGTACCGTTGGTGTGCATGAATACCAGCAGGAACGGGTAGTCTGCAGGATAACCGGCCGGCTTTTTGATGATTCCGTCTTTGTATAGAGCTGCCACGGTGTTAATGCCTTCTGCCATTAAGCGGTCAATTTTTACAAACATGGTATCAGCCGCATTCAATTGCTCTTGAGCATATTTTTCCGAGTGGCACTGTGAACAGGTGTTGAGCATTTTATCACGCTCTTTCTGCCATGATTCCTGGTCCAGACGAGCCATGTCGACGGCCTTGACAGCATCAAGGATCGGGGTAGGCTTACCGGTTTCCGGATCAAGTACTCCAAGGGCTTTAAGGATAGTCACGCGATCATCGGCGGCCTGCTTATCGTCCGGCAATGGCAGGCGAACACCGAGAAAGCCCCAGGCCGTGTGATTTTCATGTGTTCCATCGGGAAGGTGACAGGTCTGACAGGTAGGTGCAACGGCATCTGGCGGCAGGAAACCACTTTGTTTGGCAAACCAGCGCTCGCCGTGCTTTGAGGAAGACCACATCTCCCACTGAGGATGGTCGTACCCCATATGACATTGCTGACATGCACGTGGACTCTGTGCTTCTTTTTTGGAAAAGGAGTGACGGGTATGACATTCGTCACAGGAGTTGTTCTGGTAGCGGTAGCCTTTTTCCAACTGCTCTTTTTTCTGCGCTTCACTCTTGATACCCATGTTATGACAACCGCCGCAGCCGCGACCGCCTTCCATCAGTTCATCAGGAGCTAAGTGGGTAGCCGGAATGGCGTTCAGTGAGGTCCAGCCGTAGTTGTGTTTGCCCTTGGCAAAAGAGTCAAACTGTTCCTCGTGACATTCGGCACAGACATGTTCATCAGGCAGTCGGGCATTTTTGTAGTCCTCTGCAGTGGAGTGTTTGTCACCGTGACAGTCCACACAGCTTACATCTTCCTCGAAATGTTTCGAGACCTTCCAGTCCTGAACCTGCCCGGGGGAAATCTTTGTGTGACAGTCAATACAGCTGTCAGCCATGGCACCACCTGCAAGCAGCAGCAGTGATACTGCACCTCCAAGCAACGCATACGTTAATTTTTTCATTCGGATCCTCCTTTTTTGATCTGAAAGAAAGTAATGGGAAAAGTGTTTAATAATGCATACCATGAACGGTAATTAAAAAATTGATTAAAATCAAGAATGAGACAAAGATGGTGAAGCGGAGATAAAAAATCCGGATTTTCAGGATATTGAAGGTTTTGAAAATCCGGATAACAAGACGTGCTGCCGAGAGAGTGGTTTAGTGAATCGCTGTAATCCCCTCGCGTTGTTGACACTCAGGACAGACACCGGTAAATTCCACATGGTGTCCAAGAATCTGATAGGAGCTGCTCTCGCTTGCCGCTGTAACCAGATCATCGATCACCGGTACATCGATGTCGTCAACCTTGCCGCAACAGGAACAGCGGATATGATAATGCGGTTCAGTGGTGGCATCAAAACGTTTTTGTGTACCGCCGACTTCAAGTTTCAGGATCATATTGTTATCAGCCATCAGTTCCAGGTTTCTGTAAACTGTACCCAGACCGATTCTCGGCAGCCTTTTTCGAACCATATCATAGAGTTCGCTGGCAGTTGGATGGGTTTTTACTTTGGCAAGTTCTTCAAGAATAATCTGGCGTTGCGTCGTCAGTCTGATCATCGGGGCGGGTGCATTCATAGTATTCTCCTATATAAAAAATTAATAATAAAAATCTTTCTGTTAAATAATCATTCCCATCTATATACAGAATGTTTGATACCTTTGTCAAGCATAATGAATGACGATTCAGCTCTTTTTTGTTCCTGTGCAGGCGAGTTACGTGACAACGTCGATTAAATTTCTGTTAAAATGGTAATATGGACAATTACTTATTGGTAATCAAGAGGCTTGTTTCTCTTATGATTTTTTTGTGAATGTACCTCGTACCGAATCTGAATGTATGAATAATATGAGGAAAAGTTGTGTTGACTGAACTGAAGATTAAAAAAATGTCCATTTATCCACCTCTGCTGCTGGCACCCATGGCCGGTCTCACTCATTCCGCTCTGCGTACGCTGCTGCAGGATTTTGGAGGTGTAGGATTATTGTCCACGGAAATGCTGGCTGCCCGAAAACTGCCCATTGAAAATGAAAAGCTCTCTCCATTTCTTGTTCGAACCGAACAGGAGTTTCCGCTTTCCTACCAGCTGCTGGTAACCGATGCTGCTGAAGTCGCACCGGCAGTTGAGGCACTGCACAGGTTTGGTGCAGATGCAGTTGATCTGAACCTGGGATGTCCGGCACCTCGTGTACGGCGCAAAGGCGGCGGAAGTTCGCTCATGGAGATACCTGAAAGGGTAAAAAAAATTGTGATCGAGGCCGGAAAACGGACTGATCTGCCCCTGACAGCCAAGATCAGACTTGGAGAATCCTTTTCCGAAGAGAAGTTACGCAATTTCTGTTTAATGCTTGAAGGGGAGGGGATTGATCTGCTGACCGTCCATGCACGGTTGCGCAAGGAACCCTTTTGCAGGCGGCCCCATTGGCAGTGGGTGGCTAAGGTTAAAGAGTGGTTGTCCATTCCGGTGATTGCCAACGGTTCGGTGTTGTCGGTGGCTGATGCAGAGAAATGCCTGCAGGTAAGCAGGGCCGACGGGTTAATGATCGGTCGTGGTGCTGCGTTTACACCCTGGTTGTTTGCAGATATCGGTCGAGAGGTGTATGGGCTGGATATACCTGTTAAGCCTGTTTGTCTGCCGGAACTCTATGCTCGTTTTGTCCTGGCCCTGGTAGAGCGGTTTGTTCCGGAACGGAGACTGGGGCGTTTAAAAGAATTCACCCATTATTTTGCAGCCAACTACGCCTTTGGCCACACCCTGGCTGTAAAGGTACAGACAGCCTCGTCGGTTATTGAGGCCTGGCAGCGAGCCATGGATTTTTTTCAGTGCAGCGACCCGGAGTCTCTGAAAGAGGCGGCAGCAAGAATTGCAGAGGTAGAGGCGGTCCTGCTTTAATTCAGGGCGGGGTTAAAGTAGCCGAAGCGGAGTTTCGGAAACTGTCCGGCCAGTTGCTCGCGCCAGTGAACCATTCCAATTGCAGGGCGTTGAGGAGCATGTTTGACGACCTTGAGATAATGTTCCGGATCCATGTTCAGGTTACGCATCTGGATAAGGTCCGGTCTGCAGGACTCAATTAATTCCTTAAAGGCGGCAAACTCGTCCGGATCATCCGTAAAACCGGGCAGGATAAAATAGTTCAGGGATAGATGCCTGTTATGAGATTTCATGACCTTCATTGACTGTCGAACATCGGAGAGGGAAAAACCCGACGGTCGGTAGTAACGTCGATGGTAGTCGGGCCGGGCCGAGTTGAGGGAGATACGGATGGAGTCAAGTCCGGCTTCAGCCAGTTTTTCAACCGCCTCCGGCAGGCTGCCGTTGGTGTTCAGATTGATTGTGCCTCGCATCGTTTTCCCTCGTATCAGCCGGATTGCCTTTTCCATGGTCACTGCCTGGAGCAGGGGCTCCCCTTCACAGCCCTGCCCGAAGCTGACCACTGATCGATCAGCTGTTTTCAGGTGCGGCACGGCAATGTCGGCAAGTTCCTGTGCGGTCGGCACAAACTGGATTCGGTCCTGGGTGGAGGGACAGCATCCGGACGGTTGCAGCGAGATGCAGCCCACACAGGAGGCGTTGCAGACTGGAGAACAGGGGAGAGGTGCTTCCCAGCGCCCGAGAAAATAGTTGCGGGCAGCAGGGCAGCCATAGGTAAGACAACATTTGCCCAGGTGTTGGATCAATCGGTTGTCAAGGTGTGTGGCAAGTAGTTTTGTGGTTTTGCTGTTAATGATCTGCTGGTCGAACCGGGAGGCATCCTGGCGGATATCCGAATCCGTGCGCATGGCAGCTACCCAGAATTTACCGTCCATCCATCCGACAGCAGTATAGGCAAACAGGGGCAGGAGAGGCGCATTATCTCTGCTCTGATACGCAGCAGTATAAATGGCGGTGTGAGCCGGTGCCATGAAGGCGGCCACGGCAGAAATTTCATCATCTGAGTCATACGGATTGCTGTCCAGCAGGGCCGGTTCTCTGCTCTCCTGATCCATACCTACCGGAAATCTTCCCGGCAGGACAAAGAGTTCACTGCCCTGGGGCAGTTCGATAAGTTCCGTGTTTTCCGGAAGCAAAAATCGATGGCCGCTTGCGCCTGCCATGTCCAGCCCGTCATAGTCGAGAATTTCTCCCCGGCTGTTGGCAAAGACAAGCACGGGCGTCCTGCCCGGGTGGCCATGGGGCTGCATCTTCCCGCCGGTCAACGAGGACGAATTATGCCCAGGATAGAGTCTACAGAGTTGTAGATATCAAGATCATCACCGAAAATATCCTGGATATTCGGGTGATTGATCAGGTCATCAATTATATAGGCCGTCAGATACAGGCTGAGGATATTAGGGTCCGGTACCAGGGTTCTGATGTCGGCTATCTTTAGACGAACTTCAAATTCGTCCATGTCTGCTGGTGCCTTCAGTTGTTTCTCGACCCCTTCCTGGATGGACTGAACATCATTGGTTTCAATAATATGGTCGTCAAGCAGGCGCTGAACAAGCCTGATGGCCAGTTCCGAAGCATTTTCCCGCGCCTTGTTGAGGATAAAACGGCGTTCTCTTTCCCGCTTGCGGTCAATGGCATCAATAGTCTTGTTGGTGGAGTTGCTCGGATTAATATGACGGGCCATGGTGGATCTCCTTATCTGCTACGGTTAATCGTCAGCAACATTGCTTTGGTATAGTTTTTGAAACCCTCTTACCCGGGCCGTGGTTTCGCTGTCAAGGGTGAGGTCGTATTTCCGGACATACTCTGCAGCCATCCGGTGGGTGTTGAAAATCGGCACGTTGAGGTGCAGGTTGTTTATCGCCATCTGCAGATATTTGTCCGGCTGCTCATAAAACAAGGTAAGCACTTTGGGCAGCAGTTCATAAAATGAGAGAGAGTCTTCTGCATAGAGGAGCGTTGAAGGATCTTCACTCAGACTGTCGGCGTTGATCGGGCCTTCATAGCCGAATTTCCAGCCGGTTTTACCCTCGTGATACCCTTCGACCCACCAGCCGTCCATAACGCTAAGGTTAGGCACGCCGTTCATGGCAGCCTTCATACCGCTGGTACCGGAGGCCTCCAGGGGACGTTTCGGGCTGTTGAGCCAGGTGTGAACGCCGGAAACCATCATCTTGGCGATTTTCATGTCATAGCCTGGGATAAAGACCAGTCTGGCCAGGCCGTTGCTGCGGGTATAGAGCTCTTCCTGGTTATCCAGAATGAGTTTAAGAACCGACTTTCCCGGTTCATCCTGGGGATGGGCCTTACCGGCAAAGACAAAGTTGATCCGCCAGTTGTTTTTGACCAGGATATCAGCCAGGGCCGGGATATCGTCAAAGATAAGGTCTGCCCGTTTATAGGTGGAAAAACGCCGGGCAAATCCCACTGTGAACACATCCGGCTGCAACTCAACTGTTTCGTGCAGGCGGGAGAAGTAATTGGGTGGATCTATCCAGGTCTCAATCATCTGGTTGCGGTGCTCGGCAAGCATGTTGTTTACATAGGCAACCAGGATACTGTTGTCCTGCTGCCATGCACTGTGCAGTTGTTTTTGAAAAGCCTTGTCCTCCTGCAGTGCAGTATCGGCAAAAACACCGGGATCATCCCGCCAGCCGGTCAGGGCAGGGGTGTTGTCAAAGACCAGTGCCCTGGTTTCACTGATCCAGGTCAGGTGGTGAACACCATTGGTGACGGCTGTGATTTTATCAGCAAATTTTGGAAACTGTTTCCTGGTGACATCACGGTGGAGACGGCTGACACTGTTCACTGCCCGGTTGACCCGCATGGCAAAGGCGGTAAAGTTGTATTCACTTGGAGACTCTTCGTCGCTTGCCAGCAGATTCAGGATCTGTCGGCAGGTATCATGACTTATACCGGTATACAGAGAACGGGCGAATCTGTCATGTCCGGCCTTAACCGGTGTATGAATGGTGTATACGATTCGTTTGGCCACTTCTTCTGCAGCTGCCAGAATATCATCATTCGTAATTCTGGTTCGGAAGTCCGGGCCGAGCATTTTTTCAATCCGCTGCAGGATCAGTTGCAGGGTAACGGCAACCCCATGTTGTTCATTGAGGTGAATGGTGTTGGGAAGCGTCATTCCAAGGGCTTTCATCAGCGGAATAGTGGCCGCACCCAGCATCCGTCGCTGGTTGGCCTTCATAATAGCTGATGTAGCATTGTAAAGACGCAGTCCTGCTTCCCTGACCCAGGGGGGAGAGGATGGTATGGAATAGTCCAGCAGGAATTCAGGGACAAAATAATCCAGTTCCTCACTGATCTCCATCTTCATCCACACCTGGGCCTTTGCCTGGGTATGGTGATCATATTCATTATAAAATGGAACAGTGATTATCAGCGGCTGGTCGGGCTTTTCCGGATCCTTCAGCTGGAAAAGGGTAGGGGTCTCTTCCGGAGACCAGGTAGTGGCCTGGTCGATCTGGCCTACCTTGGAGTCCACTATTTGAGAAAAATAACCTTCACGGTAGAGGAGCGACACCGCCATTGCAGGTATATGAGTATCGGCAAAACTTTTCAGAGTATCCCCGGCAAGAACGCCCAGGCCACCGCTGTAGTTGGGGATTTTACGGGGACCGTTCAGGTACTTGTCCAGCAGCACCTGGATATCCGGATCACTACTCTCCGTATATTCCTGCTCGATGAGAAAATCCATAACCGGATGAAAGACATCCGGGTCCGCTCCTATCTCCATGGAGATATAAACCACGGAATTCCCATCCGGACTACAGAGTCCCTGCCAAACCCGGTCAAAGACCTGTTGCGGAACTCCGAAGAAATTTCCAAACTTACCCGTGCAGTGAAGTTCTTCTATTGTATTGATGTGAATACTTTTTTCTGCTGTCACGTTATCTGCGCCTTTCCTGATTCGTTCCGGATTTCTCTGCCTGATACTTTGATTAAGCGACTAAGATTAGATGGGCTGATTTGGTTTTGCAAGTTAATTCCATTTTCAGCAGAAAAATGTTGAATTACTGCCCTGTTCGAGTAGGTTTACTGTAAGCGATCATGATTATTCTTAACACTGAGCGGGAGGGCGAAATGAGGTTGAATGCAATGATGTGTCTGGGGTTTTTTCTGACACTGTTTACGGTGTTTTCCATCACCGGTTGCAGTGATAAAACACCAACCGCTCAGCCGGAAGGAACCGTCGTATCCGGTGACCCGGAGGCCCTGGGTCCGGCTGAATCCCTGGAAACTGAAATTACTGAAAATAATGATATCATGGAAGGCCGTACCTCCGGCCCCATGCTGCCGGTTTATTTTGATTTTGATTCCGCCATGATCCAGGGAGACCAGGTAGAGCGTATAGAGGGTAATGGTGATTTTCTCAAAGCCAACAGCACTGTTAATGTTCGGATTGAAGGAAATTGTGATCCCCGTGGCACCCGTGAGTACAACCTGGCCCTTGGCGAGCGACGTGCCCTGAATGCCAAAAAATACCTGGTTAACCTCGGAGTTGATCCTGCCCGTTTGTACACGGTGAGCTGGGGAGAAGAAAAACTCCTGCTGTTTGGTCATGATGAGCTCTCCTGGGCGCAGAATCGACGGGACGATTTTGTTATTGTAAAATAAGATGAACGGAAATCGTTTAACCCACCGGTTGGGAGCGTACGGCGGGGCGGCACTGTGAAGTTATGGATTGACCGGTCTGTAAGGATATGGAGATCTTTATCTTGTCCGTGCTGCTGAAAATGTGCTCTTTTTTTTTGTGTTTTTGTATCGTTGTGGTTATATATACTTGGTTCATTATCAGCCATGTTGACAGGCAACGTGGCTGAATCCGGAATTTCCCGCAGAATTATATACGAAGTTCATTTAGAGGAGTTTGATTGTGAATAAGATTATGAAATTAAGCAGTGTCAGTATTGTTTTTGTTTTTCTGATGGTTGCGGTTCTGAGCAGTGTTCCTGCCGGAGCAGCGGATGCTACCAGGGTTGCTGTTATTAATATCCAGAAGGTTCTGGTTGGATCCGAAGTGGGTAAGAAGAGCAAGACCAAGATGGAAAAGAAGATGAAGGAGCTCAAGGCCGGCCTGAAAAAGGACGAAGATGCTCTGCTTGCCCTGCAGAAAGAGATCGAGAAAAAATCTTCTGCCTGGAGTGATGAGAAGAAGCAGGAAAAGGCCATGCAATTCCAGAAGATGCGGCGTAACCTTGGAGTTAAGCAGGATGATGCTAATCTGGAGATGAAGAATCTGCAGGAAAAATACCTGACTCCTATTATGAAAAAACTGGAGAGCATCGTAACTGAAGTAGCCAAGGCCAAAGGGTTTACCATTGTCCTGCCGCGAAATGGTGTCCTCTACTTTGACAAGGCTGTTGATATTACTGCAGACGCCACCAAGGCGCTGAATGCCAAAATGAAGTAGGCTCGTCCTGCCGGATGACCCCGCATGAATTTCTAAAATATACAGCTGCAACAAATTGCGGTGAATGTGGGTATCCGGCCTGTCTTGCCTTTGCTGTTGCCGTAACCAAGGGCGGAGTTTCTCCTGAACTCTGCCCTTATCTGAAAAGGGAAGATCTTCCCGCTGAGTTTAATTCCCGGAAACAGGGTGATGGCCTTAAGGCTGTTGACCGCAGTCAGGACGATCGGGATATGGCCCTGGTGGCTCATCTCAAGTCCAAAGTCCGCAATCTTGATTTTCAAAGTCTTGCTCCCCGCCTTGGTGCCCTCTGGACACCGGAAGATCCCGAAGTCATCAGTTTCTCATATCTTGGTCGTCCTGTGGTGCTGGGACCCGAAACGGTCTCCATGGCCGGTGAGCAGCTTGTGGACCCCAGGGACCAGATTCTCCTCTATAACTATGTTGCCTTTGGCGGTGGCAGAGTGCCGGATGGGACCTGGGTGGGCATGGAAAGCCTTCCCAACTCCATTTCCAAAATCCGTACCCTTGCCACGTACTGCGAACTGCGTTTAGCCGGACGATTCAGTGGCCGTGCCGGGGAATTGTCAAGGCTGTGCCATGAGATAGGCGGCATTGCCGGTCCCGGAGATCAGAGTGCGGATGTGGGCATCATTATCTCTGTTCTGCCCCATGTTCCTCTGTATCTGCTTTTCTGGGATGAAGAGCCGGAAGACGGGTTTGATGCTAAAATTAAAGTTTTGTTTGATCATAATGTCATGGACTTTCTCGACCTTGAATCTCTGGTATTTACTGCAGAACGTATGGCTGATCGACTGGCGGAGCTTGATGGCTGATGGCAGCTGAAACACTGAAACAGGTCGTCGACCGATTTGCCGAGACCCGGATCCTGGTGATCGGCGATGTTATAGTCGACCAGTTTATCTGGGGCTCTGTTTCCAGGATCTCTCCTGAAGCGCCGGTCCCTGTGGTGAATGTCACCCGTGAGGAATTGCTGCTCGGCGGTAGTGCCAACGTGTTGCGCAATATTATTTCGTTAGGCGGATCCTGTGCCCTGTGCGGCATAATAGGCAATGACGCGATGGGGGAAGAGTTGCTTTCCCTTATGCGAAAGATCGGCGCCCCGGTTGAAGGTCTGGTTAAAGGGACGCGCCCTACAACCCTGAAAACCAGGGTCGTTGCCCAGCATCAGCAGGTTGTTCGTTATGATCGGGAAAAATCAGGTAGTCCTTCCCGGCAGACCCTGGATCACATGCTTGATTATCTGGCTGCCAACCTGTCCGAATTTGATGCCATTATCGTTTCGGATTATTCAAAGGGAGTCGTTAACGAACAGCTTATGATTCGCCTGCATCAGCTGCTTGGTCAAGTTCGGGTCGAGACCGGCCATCCATTGCCCCTTATTGTTGATCCCAAGCCTGCAAACCTTCATCGTTTTGTCGGTGCCACCGTGATTACACCCAACAACCTTGAGGCTGCCCGGATGAGCGGTATGAATATCGGCGACGAACCAAGCCTGCTGGCCGCGGCCCGGCAGATTCGGGAAGAAATCAACTGTGAAGGAGTGCTTGTTACCCGCGGAGAAGCCGGCATGGCCCTGCTGCAGGGTGAAGATTTTGTTACCATCCCGACAATGGCCAAAGAGGTGTATGATGTGACCGGTGCAGGTGATACGGTAGCCGCCACCCTGGCCCTTGG
>WFRY01000191.1 GCA_015486315.1 Desulfobulbaceae bacterium | reverse complement strand
GTACCGGATAGGAGGCCTTATTCCGGCAGCATCGGCAACCATTCTGCTTGGCATTATTCTCGGCTTCGAGTACCTGGGTTACCTGCCGGAATTCTACCGGCAGAGCAGCTATATCCCTTTGAAAAGCTCACTGAGCATTACCAATATTTTTGCAGTGTACGGGGTGATTTTTTTTACCATGGCCCTGCTCAGCGGCATGCTGGCCGGTAAATTACGCTCAACAGAAGAAGAACTCTCCAGGACGTCAATACAGTATGACCGCTTAAGCCGGCTCTACAAACAGATATTTGACGATATCAACACCGGTATAATCACTGTAAACGACTCAAACATCATCACATCCTACAACTATGCCGCTGAAAAAATAACCGGGTTCTCAGTGGATGAAATCATCGGTCGCCCCTTTGAAGAGTTCTTTGCATCTATTATCCCGGCAGAAACCGGTCCCGGAAGACAGGTAGCCGACCTTCAAAGGAAAGACGGGCTGATGATACGCATCGGCTACTCTTTTTCCCGCCTGAACCTGCCTGCTGACGCAGTAACCAATGATCCGGAATGCAGCAACTGCAAAGTCATTACCATGCAGGACATAAGTAAGGTTGAAAAAATGGAACAGCAGGTCAGGAATGCGGAAAAAATGGCAGCCATCGGTGAACTGAGCGCGGCAGTAGCCCATGACTTCCGCAATCCCCTGGCGGCCATTTCAGGTTCGGCCCAGCTTTTGACCATGGACCTTGCCGAACAGAGTGGTACGGACGGCACCAGTCAGAGCCTGGCCGATATCATTGTCCGGGAATCAAACCGAATGGCAAGAACAATTACTGATTTTCTCCAGTTTGCCCGTCCAACGGCAATCACCGCAGAATGGTTTGATTTGAGGCGCATGGTACAGGAGACCGTTCATCAGATCTCGGGACAAAACAGCCGGTACCAGGGATGCAGGATTATAATTGAAATTCCGGAACAGCTTGACTGCATGGCTGACCGACAACAGCTGCAGACTGTTTTTATCCACCTGCTGGAAAACAGCTGCGCAGCATCCAGCCAGACAATGCAACCTGTCGTTATCAGGGCACAGGAGATCATACAAGAAGAACAGAACCTTATCTCCGTCCAGGTTATTGACCAGGGGCCGGGTATCGGCGATGATATCCGGGATCGTATATTTACACCTTTTTTTTCCACCCGGGAAGACAGTACCGGCCTGGGGCTTGCCATTGTCAGGCAACTGCTGGATAACATAAACGGAACAATCACTGTCGTTGACCAGGAAGACGCAGGCTGCGTCATGGAAATATTCCTTCCCCTGCCGTCTTCTCCTGAAGATATAGCGAAGAGTTGAGCAAGGTCCTGCCGTCAGGATCGCACTGGTATTCCTAACCTTGATGGCTTCGTAATAAGGAACAAGGCAGTTAACGTATTCAAATCCGTCATCCCCGAGATAGTTGTCGGGGATCCATAACATCATGAAGAGTGAGCTGAATGCGAACGTACGGATTTAATGACTTTTTACGAGTCCATCAACCTTACTTAACGAATAAAACGGGTTCTCCTTCTATTTCTTAACCGGCCATCTTCTCAATATCAGCCCCCACGTCCTTCAACTTTTTCACCATATTTTCATAGCCTCGCTCCAGGTGGTAGATCC
Source organism: Desulfobulbaceae bacterium (assembly GCA_015486315.1). Taxonomy (GTDB): domain Bacteria; phylum Desulfobacterota; class Desulfobulbia; order Desulfobulbales; family Desulfobulbaceae; genus Desulfobulbus_C. Next base: position 1,556 of record WFRY01000191.1, on the reverse strand, counting down.
TGGAGATATCTGTTGTTCCTGATGCGGCAAGAGCGGCAATAACCAGCGAAGCGGACGCTCGTAAATCAGTGGCCATGACCGGTGCACCACAAATTTTATCCCGGGAAACTCCCCGGACAATGGCACTGCCGCCCTCGATGGTAATATCTGCACCGAGCCGCTGCAACTCAGCCACATGCATAAAACGATTTTCAAAAATGGTCTCATGAATGATTGATACCCCCTGGGCCTGCATCATAAGCGCCATAAACTGGGCCTGCAGATCCGTTGGAAAGCCGGGATAGGGCATGGTGGTTATGTCCACTGCACGCAGGGAGCAACGATGACCGGATGAATCCACAGGACAGGAGACGGTAAAGCTGTCTCCCCGTCCTTCAATGTACATCCCCACCCCATGCAGCTTTTCCACCAGGGAAGGAAGATGAGAGGGATTGCAGCCGGTTACAGTCAGTTCACCACCGGCGGCCCCGACCGCCATCAGATAAGTGCCTGCCTCGATACGATCGGGAATAATGGTTGCCTCGACCGGTTGCAGGAAATCAACACCGGTGACGGTGAGCAGGTCCGTATCACGGCCATCAATTTCTGCTCCCATGCCGGTGAGCATGTCAATAAGATTGCCCACCTCCGGTTCCCTGGCCGCATTTTTAATAATGGTCTTGCCTTGAGCCATTATGGATGCCATAAGCACATTTTCCGTACCGGTAACCGACGGGAGGTCGAAGTAGACCGTACTTCCCTCCAGGGGACCATTGGCTCGGGCCTCGACATAACCTCCTTCAAGAATGGTTTCAACGCCAAGCTGTTCAAAACCGCGCAGGTGAAAATTAATGGGCCGGGCACCGATGGCACAACCGCCGGGCAGAGAGACCCGGGCATGCCCGGTGCGGGCAATAAGAGGACCGAGCACAAGCACCGAGGCCCGCATGGTCTTGACCAGGTCATAGGGGGCTTCGGAACCGCTGAGCCCGGTCGTATCAACCTGAACACTGGTACCGGAGCGCTCCCAGGAGGCACCAAGTTTTTCCAGGAGCAGGAGCATGGTTCCGGTATCACGCAGATCCGGAACATTATGCAGGGTATGTGTTCCCGGCGTAAGCAGGGTGGCGGCAAGAAGGGGCAGGGCTGCATTTTTTGCTCCGCTGATTGCCACGGTTCCGCGCAGGGGGCGTGTACCTTTAATTCGAATAATATCCATAGTATATCCGGTCCGTTAAGGGTTTATCCAATAGACTTTGCCTGCAGGACCCGGGGTCTTCCCGACCAGTCCCGCACGACCTTTACCCGTTCATAGCTGCCCGCTGATCTGAAAACGGACAAAACCGGTTCCTCAATATCAGCTCCGATCTCCATGAACAGCCAGCCGCCTGGTTTAAGGTGCCGGACACAACTTTGACAGATCCTGTCAATCAGATCCATGCCGGTTTTCCCACCGGACAGGGCCAGTTCAGGTTCCCAGTCCCGTACTTCAGGTTCAAGTCCGGCCAGGTCATCGGCGATCACATAGGGAGGATTGGTCACAATCAGATCAAAAGAGTTCTCCATTGTAAAGGAGG
>WFRY01000190.1 GCA_015486315.1 Desulfobulbaceae bacterium | reverse complement strand
ATGTTACCATAACAAGCAGTGATGATTCAGTTGCCGTTATATCTCCGGATGCAACGTCCGCAGGCAGCGGTTCCATAACTCTTTACGTTGAGGACGGGGACACTGCATGCAGGTTTTATATTCAGGGAGTTGAAAACAGTACAGGTACAGTAACCCTTACAGGTAATGCCCCTGGATTTGTTGGTGGCAGCATGGCTGTTCAGATTGTCCAGCCCGCAGTGACTGTTACAGGGCTTTCGCAACTTGCAGATACAGGTTCGCAGGATGAATTCCAGGTGGCTGTGGGCATCCCCAGTGCAGACAGTTCAGGCATCTACCAGTATCAGCCGGTACGTTTTGACGGAGACCAGAATGGCATAACTGCCACGGTTTCTGTAAGTGAGCCTGAAGTTGCGGAACTGATAACAGATGATGATTCAGGCCAGGAGGTGACTGTGATGGTGCAGGAGGGAGCCGCAACCTCACCTTATACAGTAGATGCAGGCGGCGTTGCCCTCTCCGCGCTTACGCCGGGCAGCGTGACGGTTTCGGCATCCGCCCCTGGATTAATCAGCACCGATCATGCAAGTGTAACAGTGGAGGTTCAATAAGATAACATCCTGAAATGGGCGTGAAAATAGCTCAAAGTTGAAAGCTCAAGACTCAAAGTAAAAAAATGGAAAATGTTTTTTACTGCTCTGGCTCATACGGTAGCCTCGAGATGTAGCAAGCTTGCTTGCGTAAACACCGAGAAGCGCAGTCGTCTCGAACGCGCTTGATAGGCGGGGCGCGGAGACTATCAAGTGTGGTCGAGGCACTCAACAGCTACCGATAGGACGGATCGCTGAACGGTACGTCCTACCAGCCGAATAACTGTTCAGCGTAGCTGTTTCAGCTCTTTGACAAACTTCAGCTTGGATACCAGTAAAAAATCTTTAAACCTTACCACCCAAACCTAAGTGCTAAAATCTGCAGATCCAATTTATCAATAACATTATCATGATAAAAATCTACCGACGCATCATACACTCCAGCAGTCAGGGCCTTTGCGAGTTTGAGTAGGTCATATCCATCTACGTCACCATCCTGATCAGAATCTACCGATAGTATATGCTGCTTGCCACGAACTGCGCGTACATACTTAGCTTCCCATTTCCATTCGCAGGATACTCTGCCCTTTTGATAAAAATATACGCTCCAGGCATGGAGCGGCGAGTCAACTATGGTAGTAGACGACCAGTACATGGACGACATACTATTGGGAAAATATATGCCGTTAATGCTTGGATTGTAGGTAGTATAATCAATAATGGTCTGTAACTCATTACGATTAGGGAGTCTCCAGTCATCATAACCTGAAAGACTCATATCATCGCATAACTTGAGTGCACTTTGCCATCCACTAGCAGATGCGGAACCGTCGCATTCACCTGTTGTGGCATTCCAACTCTGGCCCATGCTGCACTTCTGCCACATCAGACCAGTTGCCATGTCAGTTATTGTTCCGTCCTGATTATCTACAAAATGTTCCTGTAATAAATTCTGCCCACCGCGAACCGCACGAACATAGCGATTATATGATTTATAGTAAGTGGCAACCTTGCCATAATCGAAATGCACGAACCACGCGTAATCTTGATAAAAAGCGCTGGCAGTAGATGACCAATAACAGGATGACACTGTATTAGGAAAATAGATTATATTAATATAAGGACTCGAAGACGGGACATTGATGTTAACAAGGGTGGAAAGCTCCTTTATGGTAGGAAGCCTCCAGTCAGCATAACCACCGAAGTTGATTGAGTTAAGTTCTTGTATGAAGTCCTCTGTATCAGTCCCATCGCCGCATTCACCCCAATTCCCACCATTCGTATCAGGATTCGTGTCACACCATGTGTATGTATTGTTTTTATCATGGATCGAGCCGTCATCGGTCTTCACCTCCCAGATGAGACCAGTGACATTATCACGGGTCATGATCCATCCATCATTAGGAGTTGCTGAGTCAGGAAGTTCAACCTCATTGGGTCCCAGCTTGGTATAGGAGCGTACAGGCCCTTGGTACTGGGCATCTTGGCCAAAGAAAGGCTCACCGGGAGCAGGGCATGGAATCTCGCTCTCGTAGTCAAAACACTTATCCTGTCCGGTATCCGGCCAGAAAGAAAAAGCCCCACCCGCGTTGTTCCCTCCCCATACACAAGCAAACATGCCGGAAATGCAGATCATGACCAAAAAATTCAATACAACTGTCCCTATAATAAAAAATCTTGATGACTTTTTCATGTACCAATCTCCCTCGTGTAAATCTCCCTTCGAATCTGGGGTAGTATTATGCAGAGTGCGCAGTGTGCACCCTGCTTTATCACCCAGAACCCGCTTAAAGGCCAACTGATTTTACTGAAGCGCATCATTGAACAAATTGAATTAAAAGCGGGAAGACAACCTCTTGACTGTCATATATGGTGAAATACGGATACTCTCCTCCCCCATTCAACCATATTCATCCGGAGATTCAATTAGCATTGAAGTATAGACACACCTCCGAATGAACCCGGATTCATTTTCAAAATTTTATATATGCAAATATCATTCCGGTCGAGATTTTTATTTTTATTCAAAATACCCTTATTTGTGCTACAAAAATGGCTTGCATAGTATCATGCAAGGGAAATATTTTTCCATCACGGAAATACTTTTCCTTCCAGTTTATAATTGACAATTTAATTCTCAGGGCATTTACTCCCTAGGAAAGGCGTTACTGATTTTAAAAAGATTGCGGAAAAATATTTTATGCCCGAGTATCCCATCCTTGATATGGCAGCCACATATTTTCAAATGGTATATCCAGTTGCAGGCTCTCAAGAACAGGCAAAAGAAACCCGGATATGTCCAAAATAACATTAGCGAGATCTCCAGCCCGGACCTCCGGTCTCGATTTCTTGATAAAAGCCTTCCATTGCCATTGTTTCTGAAGGGACTCGTAAAAAGCAGAAGTTAATGCATAGGGTGTAGACGAAGGTAATGGGGTACACCGCCGATTGAAAGTATTCTTTACAGCCTTTTGCAGAATATCTCCCTGGAAAGAGAATATCCTCGCAAGTAGCCAGATGTCATAGAAATCCTTCATCCGACTGTTCGCTATACCGAGTTTCACCATTGTTTCCAGCTTCTCGGCCACCAGCGTGTATCGCGGATAGGCTTTCAATTTCGGTGTCGGACCATCGAATAGCGTAGGGTATCTGATGTCTTCAGGTGCTGGCGTTATCGCATCCCCAAAACCAATATCTATTTGCAGTGGAATCCTTGCCTGATGCAGCAATCCGATCAGGGTAATGCGTATCCCTTCATATTGCTGACCTTTGCGTATCTCCACTGCCTTCAGGGAATCAGGAAGATAGACCATGCCATCTTCCTGGCACTCTATTCCGCAGACAACACGAAACACTTTTGCAAGCAGTTCCATATCAGGATTACCGAAAGCGAGGAAATCAGCATCTCTGGTAACACGGTAGTTCTGCTCTCTCCAGACCAGGAACAGACTTGCACCTTTCAGAATAAACTGATCATAGTACTGAGAGATGCTGAGTCGGTACAGAAATCTTTCCATTCCATAACGGGATAGCAGGAGGTTGAAATCTTCCTTGTTGCTTTTGGCCCTGTTCAAAAGCCGTTGAAAGATAGAATGCGAAATGTTTTTCTTGCTGCTCCGGCTCATACGGTAGCCTCTATATAAGGACGCATGATTCTTGCTACCCTGTTTATTTCAGCAGCTTCTATCAGTTCATCCATGGTAGCTTTTTGTAAACGCCATACTTCCCGTAGCGCTTCAATGGCCACATCGAGTCCGACCTTGTTGCGAAATTTGAAACAGTCGGCAACTGTTTTTGCAGGGCTGTAGATTTTGACCTTAACCCCATTCAGGATGTGTTCTTGTATGCCCAGGGAATATGCTGCGCCGGAAACATAGGTAAGGTTGATGGGAGGGTATTCAATGTTTGGCCTCCATGAGCCTCTGAGCACGGTCAGCCATATCTCATGGGGAATCTGGGTTGTAATCCCGTGGTAGCTCAGAGCTGAAACAAGACAGACCACAGCGTGAGGTATCCTTTTCGCAACCTCGGTCAGTGTCGAGTGCTCAGTAACCGGTGCGTCTATCAGGCTATAAAGGCCCACGGCATTTTTTTTCAAAAGCCCTTCTTTATGCATTCGATACAAATAATTTCTGGAAATGCCTATAGCCTCAACATCTTTGGCCTGGATGATTCCCTGCACTCTGGCAAGCTCCTGTAT
>WFRY01000189.1 GCA_015486315.1 Desulfobulbaceae bacterium | reverse complement strand
GTTGTGGCTGACGACGCAGTGGAATGCGACCTGTTGGTGAACCTCCCCCGGGTCAAGGCTCATAGTCAGACCAGGATTACCCTGGCTGTTAAAAATTATTTTGGTTGTGTTGTCGGCCTGCGTAAACCGTGCTGGCATATGCTGTATGGAGGCAGTTACGGTGGTTTTACCGACCGTTTAGTACAGCTTCTGGACCTGACTGCAAACTCAATAACCCTGGTGGACGGCATAACCGCCATGCATAAAACAGGCCCTGTCCATGGAACACCTTATCCTCTATCCCTAGTAGGGGCATCGGCAAATCCTGTGGCAATGGACACGGCGCTGCACAAGGTTTTGCATCTGGAACCGGAGCAGAGCCCGTTGCTGCAGGCCTGCCGGCGGGCGGGACACATCGGTACGGAGTTGTCCGAGCTTTCATTTCCACTGGCAACGCCGTCGGATATCCAGGTCAACGACTTTCAGGTACCCCTTGAACTTTCCCCGATACGTTTCAATCCTTTTCGTTTTTTGAGAAGCAGTTTACAGAGAATTCTGCTGGGCCGGAAGCAGGCAGGCTAACCATTGCTTGCAAACAGCAGACCGGCAAGGTAGATTCTTACCTATTATACAAAACTATTATTGAAAAGATAATTTGTCCTGAAACTATTGAATGATCCTGTCCAGGAGAGAAGAGATGTTTGATCTGCAGGGAAAAGTAGCACTTATTACCGGGGGATCCCGTGGTATCGGTCGAGCAATTGCGATAAAACTTGCTCAAAATGGTGTCAGTATTGTGGTTAACTATGTCCGGCACCGCCGTGACGCAGAGGAGACGGTTGCCGCCATTGAAAAACATGGTGTACACTGTCTTGCGGTCAAGGCAAATGTGGCAAAAGAAGAGGATGTCAAACGGATGTTTGAGGAGATTCATGACACCTATGAGCGTCTGGATATCCTGGTCTCCAATGCCGCATCCGGGGTGTTAAAGCCTGCCATGGAACTGACGACCCGGCACTGGAACTGGGCCATGGACATTAATGCCAGGGCTTTGCTGACCCTGGCCCAATATGCCGTTCCCATGATGGGGCAGGGGGGCAGGATTATAGCTGTTTCCAGCCTTGGCGCCGTACGGGCTGTACCCAATTATACTGCAGTCGGGGCCTCCAAGGCGGCTCTTGAATCACTGGTTCGTCATCTCGCCGTTGAACTGGGACCCAAAGGAATAACAGTCAACACCATCAGTGCCGGTGTGGTGGATACGGATGCCCTGAAAAAATTTCCCAACCGTGATGATATTATCGGTGTCTCGCTTGAACGGACACCCCTTGGCCGGTTGACGACTCCTGAAGATGTGGCTGATCTTGCCCTTTTTCTCTGCAGTGATGGTGCCGCCATGATCCATGGACAGGTTGTTGTTGTTGATGGCGGTTACGCCATTCAGGGATGATCATTCTGCTGGAGCCGAAGCATCGCTTTACTGTTTTTTTTATTTCCTCCATGCCCTCCTGAAAAATCGTTCTATTTCTATTGAAGTTGTACGAAAGGTTGTGTATTTATACTTTCTTCATATTTTTTTGCACTGTCGGCTGAGCCTGCTCTGTGGGCGCAGCTGTCGGACATAGATTCTCTGTCTGTTTTCAGGATGCTGAGCAGCTATAAAAATTGTATCCGTTTCTGTAACTTAACGTACGATGAAACCTGATTTTTTAGAATATATCCAGAATCATGTGGTGCTTGCCGATGGTGCGCTCGGCTCTTATCTCTTTGAGCGGGGGGTCGAACGCGGTCGAAACCTGGACCTGCTGAATCTGCAGTCTGCAGATATTATTTTCACTGCCCATGAGGAATATATCAGGGCCGGCAGCCAGTTGATCGAGACCAATACCTTTGGCGCAGGCAGGTTTAAGCTGCGTGATTCGGGTGCCGAAAATCAAGTTTTTGAAATTAATCGTGCCGGTGCCGAGATTGCAGCCAAGGCGGCAGGACACCAGGTATATGTTGCCGGTTCGGTCGGCCCATCAGGAATTACCTTCCCCTTTGATGAGGAAGAGCTCACTTTAAATGATGTCAGAGACAGTTTTCGCGAGCAGGTCCGCGGCCTTGCCGAGGGCGGGGCCGATGTTCTGATCATTGAAACGTTTTCCAACCTTGACGAGATCCTGCTGGCCATTGAAACGGCAAGGACTGAAGTTCCCGATCTGCCCATAATCAGCCAGATGGTTTTTCCGGCCCGGGCTCGTACCGTACGCGGTGACGACGCCCTGACCTGTGGACGGGCCATGCGTGCAGCCGGGGCTGCTGTGGTGGGAACCAACTGCGGCCGCGGCATTGACGCCATGGTACTGGCCATTGAAAAAATGTCTCCTCTGGCCGGTGAAGAGGTACCCCTTTCCGCTTTTCCCAATGCGGGGATGCCGGAGATGGTGGGGCACCGTATGATATATCCTGCCCAGCCGGGATATATGGCTACCCGGGCCAGAGAGATGATTCGTAATGGTGTTCACCTGATCGGTGGATGCTGCGGGACGACCCCTGCCCATATCCAGGAATTTCGCTCAGCATTAAAGATAAAACCCGTCCGTGTGCGGGGCGGCAATGTCGAGGTAAGTGCAGGAGCAGAGGAACAGGTTGCCGGTGAATCTCGAGTCGGTGGTTTTCTTGACGGTCTGACAGCGGGCCGTCTGCCGATTATTGCTGAACTTGATCCTCCCACCCATCTTGATGTAGAGCCTGTACTTTCCGGGGCGGAAAAGTTGACCCGGGCAGGCGTTGATGCCATATCACTTGGAGAAAATCCTCTTGCCATTCTGCGCACCGGCAACCTGGGGGTCGCCTCCATGATTCGCCGGAAAACCGGCATTCAGACCATTGTCCACCAGACCGGCCGTGATCTTAACGCACTCGGGCTGCAGTCCAGGATGATGGAGGCGCATCTGCTCGGCATTGAGGCCGTCCTTGCTGTTTCCGGAGACTCTGCTGCAGGTACCGATCAGCCGGGGGTAAGCGGTGTGTTTGATCTGCGCTCCAACGGTTTGATCAAAATGCTCGACGGCTTGAACCGGGGCGTGAATATGGCCGGACGTTCAATCAAAAAACCCACCAACTTTTCCATTGGTGCGGCATTTAGTTTCAGACCCTCCAACCCGGAGCTGCAGATCAGCCGTCTGGAGAAAAAGGCGGCCCTTGGTGCCCGTTATGCGATGACCCAGCCGCTGTTTACCCGAGCTGAAGTGGAGCAGATGATGGAGAAAGTCAGTCATCTTGATATGCTGATCTTTCCCGGGATTTTCCCCCTTATTTCCTCCCGCAATGCTGAATTTCTTCATAACGAGGTGCCTGGAATTTCCGTACCCGAGAGTTTGCGCAGGAAACTGCGCCGCTATGAAGATGTTGTTGATCAGCGAAAGGCAGCTCTTGAATATACTGCCGGGCTGATTGAAGATATTTCATCCTTTGTCGACGGTCTGTATTTAATCAGCCCGCTCAATAAATGGGAAATTGTCCTTGATTTTGTTGTCCAGGTCCGGAAAGCCGGCTGGAAAGGCAGCGGCCGGGCAGACAGTCCCCCTGCTGCATGATACTTTTTAAACAGGAGTTTTTTTATGTCTAGTCATCTCTTTACCTCTGAGTCTGTTTCCGAAGGCCATCCGGATAAGGTCGCCGACCAGATTTCAGATGCCATTCTTGACGCCATCTTGAAACAGGATACCCATGCCCGGGTGGCCTGTGAGAGTCTTGTTACCACCGGTCTTGCCATGATTGCCGGGGAAATTACCACCTCGGCCTGGGTTGATATGCCGGATATCGTACGCCAGACCATTCGAGAGATCGGCTATAATTCTTCGGACATGGGCTTTGACTGGCAATCCTGTGCCGTCATGACTTCCATTGATAAACAATCCCCGGACATCGCCCAGGGCGTAAATGAGGGGACAGGACTGGATCTTGACCAGGGAGCCGGTGATCAGGGATTGATGTTTGGTTATGCCTGTGATGAGACCAGTGTCCTGATGCCCATGCCCATCACCTATGCCCACAGGCTGGTGAAACGGCAGGCCGAGGTCCGCAAAGCCGGTCTTCTGCCCTGGCTGCGTCCGGATGCCAAAAGCCAGGTAACCATCCAGTATGAGGATAATGTGGCCAAACGCATCGAGGCCGTGGTTGTCTCTTCTCAGCACAGCCCCGACGTGACGTATGCCCATCTCAAGGAAGGCATCATGGAGGAGATCATCAAGCCGATCCTGCCCGCTGAGATGCTTGATGAAGACACCAAGTATTACATCAACCCCACGGGTCGGTTCGTCATCGGTGGACCGGTGGGTGACTGTGGTGTGACGGGCCGTAAGATCATTGTTGATTCCTACGGCGGACGCGGCTCCCACGGCGGTGGTGCTTTTTCCGGCAAGGATCCGTCCAAGGTGGATCGTTCCTCCTCCTATATGGGGCGATATGTAGCAAAAAATATTGTTGCCGCCGGTCTTGCCACCGAGGTTGAGGTACAGGTTGCCTATGCAATCGGCATTTCCCAGCCGGTTTCCATCAATGTCAAGACCTTTGGAACCTGTAAGGTCGCAGATGAACGGCTCATCGAGTTGATCGGCGAGGTCTTTGATCTGCGTCCCAAGGCAATTGTTCAGCATCTTGATCTCCTGCGGCCTATTTACCACAAGACCGCGGCCTATGGCCATTTCGGCCGTGAACTGCCGGAGTTTACCTGGGAACGCACCGATAAGGCGGAAGAACTGAAGAGCGCTGCCGGAGTATGATTTAAAAGTAAGCGCTCCATGAACCCCCTGCTGCACGCGCTCAAGTCCCCAGATATACAGGGGTATTATCTGGAGCCTTGATCACGCACAGCAGGGTGTTCCTGAAACGTTTACATTCCGAGGTGTTATCATGTCAAGAGTGTGGTTAATGAAGCGCTTACATTTAAAAGGCTGTAGGCTGAAGGTCGTTATAGCCTCTATAAAAATAAATTCCCGAACAGGGAGAGTGGAGTATAGACATAATGAGTGATTATAAAGTAGCGGATATGGATCTGGTTGACTGGGGACGTAAGGAAGTCGCCATTGCCGAGACCGAGATGCCTGGCCTGATGGCCCTGCGTGAGGATTACGGTAAAGAAAAACCGCTTAAGGGAGCCCGTATTGCCGGTTGCCTGCACATGACCATCCAGACGGCGGTATTAATGGAAACGCTGGTAGAACTTGGTGCCGAGCTGCGCTGGTCTTCCTGTAATATTTTTTCCACCCAGGATCAGGCTGCTGCGGCCATGGCTGCTGCCGGTATCCCCACCTTTGCCTGGAAGGGGGAGAATGAGGAGGAGTTCTGGTGGTGTATTGAGCAGACAATTTTCGGCCCCGATGACTGGCGGCCGAATATGATCCTCGATGACGGCGGTGACTTAACTCTGCTCATGCATAAAAAATATCCGGAACTGCTCAAGGATGTACGCGGTATTTCCGAAGAAACCACCACCGGTGTGCACCGGTTAAACGAGATGGCCCAGCAAGGAAAACTGCTTACCCCGGCCTTTAATGTCAATGATTCGGTAACCAAGTCCAAGTTTGACAATCTGTATGGCTGTCGGGAGTCTCTGCTCGACGGGATCAAGCGGGCAACAGATGTAATGATTGCCGGCAAAATCGGTGTCGTGGTTGGTTATGGTGATGTGGGTAAGGGATGTGCTCAGGCCCTGCGCGGAATGGGTGCCGGCGTTATGGTCACTGAGGTTGATCCCATCTGTGCTCTGCAGGCCGCCATGGAAGGCTATAAAGTCGTAACCATGGAAGAGGCTGCATCGGTCGGCGATATTTTTGTTACCTGTACCGGTAATCTGGAAGTCATCACCCGTGCACACATGGATCAGATGAAAGACCAGGCAATAGTCTGTAATATCGGTCATTTTGATTCAGAGATCGACATTGCCGGTATTCGTGATCTTGAATGGGAAAATATCAAACCCCAGGTTGATCATGTTATCTTTCCCGACGGTAAACGGATTATCGTACTGGCAGAGGGACGCCTGGTGAACCTTGGCTGTGCAACCGGTCATCCAAGCTTTGTGATGAGTAACTCGTTCACCAACCAGGTACTTGCCCAGATGGAACTGTGGAAGAATTCCGAGCAGTATGAGCACCAGGTGTATTTTCTGCCCAAGAAACTTGATGAGATGGTTGCCCGTCTCCACCTGAAAAAGATTGATGTCCACTTGACAACCTTGAGCAAGGAGCAGGCAGACTATATTGGTGTACCTGTTGAGGGGCCGTACAAGCCGGAGTATTATCGTTATTAACCCTCACCCGTATAACAGACCCGGTCAAACCGGTATGAAACAGTTCAGAAAGGCACAGAGATATTTCTCTGTGCCTTTGTTTTTTTCAGGACTGTTTTTTATGCTTTTGCAGCTTACGGGCTGTGCCGGATATCATACCCGCATCATGGAGACCACCGCCTATTGCGGGTGCGGGCAGTGCTGTTCCTGGGAACGGGGCAGCTGGAGTTATCTGAAACTGGATTTCTGGAATCGTTATGTCAGTGCCGGTAAAGCCAGGGGTGCGGATTACAGCGGCAAGACCGCCCATGGAACGGAACCCCTTGAACCGCAGCCCGGCCTGCTGTCAAGCGACAGCCTGCGTCATCCCTGGATGATTCCGGTTCGGACAATTTTTCCCTGGCTCTGGCGTCATAAAGACGGCACCATTGCCGCAGATACCAAATATTACCCTTTTGGTACAAGGATGTATGTTCCGGGCTGGGGATGGGGCGTGGTTGTTGACCGGGGTGGAGCCATCAAGGGGCCGGACCGGATAGATCTGTACTTTGAATCACATCGGGAGGCCTTGAAATGGGGGCGTCGCCGTGTAGAGGTAACCATAGAATGAGTGATATCGTAATTATCGGCGGCGGACTGGCAGGGAGCGAGGCCGCATGGCAGGCAGCGGAACGCGGCCTCAATGTCGACCTGTATGAGATGAAACCGACCCGGTTCAGCCCGGCCCATGAATCGGAATCACTGGCAGAGCTGGTCTGTTCAAATTCGCTCCGTTCCAATGCCGTTGATTCGGCGGTCGGACTACTCAAGGAGGAGATGCGACAGCTGGATTCGCTGATTATACGGGCTGCCGACAGTACGGCTGTTCCTGCCGGATCTGCTCTGGCCGTAGATCGGCAGAAGTTTGCCGTCTTTGTTTCCGGAATCATTGAAAATCATCCCCGTATTACAGTTATCAGGAAGGAGGTAACTGAATTGCCTCAACCGGGAGTACCAGTGATCCTGGCCACCGGTCCGTTGACTTCCGAGGCCATGACATCCAGCCTGGTTGCTCTGACCGGTGAGAAGCACCTGGCCTTTTATGATGCCATTGCCCCTATTGTGGCTGCTGACTCACTGGATATGAACATCATCTACCGTAAATCACGCTGGGATGACGATAATCCGGGAGATTATCTCAACTGTCCCATGACTGAGGAGCAGTACAGTACGTTTATTGAAATGCTCAGGGATGGACGGACTGTGGCCCTGAAAAGTTTTGAAAAAACAAAATATTTTGAAGGATGTCTGCCCATAGAGGTCATGTGCGACAGAGGGAAGGATACCTTGCGTTTTGGTCCCATGAAACCTGTTGGGCTGGCCCATCCGGAAACCGGTAAAGTCGCCCATGCCGTTGTTCAGCTGCGTGCGGAAAATCGTGAAGAGAGCATGTACAACCTGGTTGGATTTCAGACCAAGCTTACCTATCCGGAGCAGAAAAGAATTTTTAAAACCATTCCCGGTCTTGAAAATGCAGACTTTGTCCGCCTTGGTTCCATTCACCGCAATACCTTTATCTGTGCTCCTGAACTGCTCGATAACAGCCTGCAGATAAAAAAACGGCCCGGTCTGTTTTTAGCCGGGCAGCTCTCCGGGGTGGAGGGATACGTGGAATCCTCGGCCATGGGACTTCTGGCAGGAATAAACGCGGCACACCTGGCAACCGGCAGGAATGTGGTTGTCCCCCCGCCGGCCACTGCTCTCGGTGCCTTGATTTATCACCTTACCGAGTCGGATCCAGGCCGTTTTCAGCCCTCGAACGTCAACTTCGGTCTGTTTCCTGCTCTGAAAAAGAAGATGAAGAAGAGAGACCGGGGAAAGTTCAGGTCCGAGCAGGCATTGGCGCAGCTGACAGCGTGGAAAAAAGCCGTATCTTCAATCAATAAAAGTTAAAGCTTTTGACTTTGTCCCTGCTGTTTTGATACTGTTAATCGAGTCGGGTTTTTCCATTTTCAGCAGATTCAGCCCCTTCCCGATGATGCGGTGTTGTTCTTTTCCCTTTTATGATTATTACTCGGCATGATTTGGATTCCAAAATCAGAAAACGGCGCGGTTTACGTTAAAGCAGCGTTGATGTTTGTTTTTTTTGCCGTTATGGCCGGCCTGATTTTTTACCTGCCCTACATGGTCATGCGCACTGCCACCATTGATACGTTCAATGATGAGCAGGAGGTGCTGGCAAAGCAGGCTGCAGAAGGAATAGAGCGGCTTTTTATTCACTTTGAAACTGAACTGTCGGTTCTTGCCGCAGAAAAACCCATAATTCATTTTGATGACAACGGCAAAAGAATACTGGATCACTATTACAAACTGAATCGGTCGGAAATTGCTGCGATCAGCCGCATTGATGCCAGGGGAAGAATTGTCTATACTGTTCCATATCATCCTGAAATGATAGGTAAAGACATTTCATGGCAACTGCATAACAAACAGGTTATGCAGCAGCATGTCGCTCTGGTGAGTGATGTGTTTAGCGCCGTTCAGGGATATCAGACCATTGCCGTCGTGGTACCGGTCTTTGATGGTCAAGGGTATGCCGGCACTGTGACCATCTTAATACCCTTTATGAAACTGGCCAAAGAGTTTATTGCCGGTATCCGTCTGGGAAAAGGTGGTTACGCCTGGATGATAAGCAGAACCGGTATTGAGCTGTACTGTCCGGTACCGGGTCATACCGGGCATTCGGTTTTTGATAATTTTTCCGGATTTCCCTCTGTCAGGAGCATGGCAGAGGCGATGATGGCGGGTAAGAAGGGGCGGACAGTTTATGTGTATGATCATATTCGGGACACTATTGTGCCTCCGGTTCGAAAGTTAGCGGTTTTTTATCCGGTTCATCTGCCCGGTAATCATTGGTCTATAGTTGTTGCAACGCCGGAAGAAGAGGCACTGGCTCCAATTGCTTCTTTTCGTTGTTGGTGGTGGGGCCTGCTGGCAGTGTTACTGTTGACGATCTTTGGCTATACACTCTATCTGGTTCGTAGCGGAGTTGAAAAACAGAAAGAGGCCACCCGGCTGAAGCTCAGGGAAAAGGCCCTTGAAAATGAACGATTTCTAAGGCGTTTTATCAACAATACCAGTATGCCGGTCGGTATTATTACAACTGATGGTAAAGTTGAGCTGCTTAACAGTAGTCTGCAGAAACAGTATGGTTACACAATGGAGGATATTGCTACTATTGAGGACTGGTTTGCTCTGGTCTATCCGGACAGGGAGGTTCGCCTCCGGGTTCAAAAATCATGGAAGAGCAGGATCCTGGAAACTCTGAAAACAGGGGTTTCGGTCAGTTCGGAAGAATGGACAATTCTGTGTAAAGACGGTACACCCCGTGATGTCTTATTTAACTATACTATGATTGAGCATCGCATAGTTATCACCTTTAATGATGTAACCGAGAAAAACAGGATCAGGCGTAGGGAACAAGAGTTACAACAGCAACGGCACAAGGCCAGAAAGATGGAAGCCATTGGTTTGATGGCTGGTGGCGTTGCCCATGACCTGAATAATATTCTTTCCGGGATTATCAACTATCCTGAGCTGCTGTTGATGAAACTTCCGCCGGACAGTGAAATGCGCGGTCCGCTGCAGTCAATTCAGGAGTCCGGCGAACGCGCTGCTGCCGTGGTGGCGGACCTGCTTACTGTTGCCAGAGGTGCGGCCAACAGTAGAGAAATTGTAAACCTTAATAATGTGGTTGCAGACTACCTGAAATCGCCTGAATTTGACAAGTTAATGGCACACCACCTTGATGTGCAGTGTACAACTCGTCTGGCACCGGATCTACACAATATTTCCTGCTCTTTGATACATATGCGTAAATGCCTGATGAACCTGGTAACCAATGGTGTTGAGGCCATCGAAGGCAAGGGGATGATTGTTATATCGACTTATAACCAACTATCTGATTCAATGGATAAAAAGGGGAAGCCCGGGAATCAGGTGCTGCTTGTTGTGACGGACACCGGTCCGGGTATTTCAGACAGTGATCGGGAACATATCTTTGAGCCCTTTTACAGCAGTAAGGTCATGGGCATGAGCGGTACCGGTCTCGGCCTGACCGTGGTCTGGAACACTGTAGTCGATCATGGCGGCATGATCAAAGTGGACAGTGGAGAGCAGGGTACGACTTTTACTCTGTCTTTCCCCGCTGCTGAAGGAGAACCGGTCGAAAAAAACAGTGGTACGGATTTGAACCTACTGCAGGGACATGGGGAGCGGATACTGGTTGTTGATGATGAAGAACAACAGCGGGATATTGCCCGACGAATGCTTTCCCTGCTGGGGTATCGCCCGCAATGTGCGGCTTCGGGAGAAGAGGCTGTAGACTTTCTCCGTGATAATGCAGTTGATCTGGTGCTACTGGATATGATTATGGAAAGTGGTAAAATGAATGGTCGGCAGACCTATGAACGAATTTTGCAAGATCATCCCGGCCAGAAAGGCGTTATTGTCTCTGGTTTTGCCGAAAATACAGAGGTGAAAGGGGCACTGGAGGCAGGCGCTTTTGGGTTTATCAAAAAGCCGTATTCCATGTCTGAGTTCGGCCGGATCGTCAAGGAAGCTTTAGCCGCCTGAGTATGCGCTTCATTTAAAATGCCTGGATCCCCGATAACTACATTCGGGGATGACGATCGTAATTGCCTGCAACTCCGTCATCTCGGCAGGATCAAAAGTAAGATGCGGTAAGGTGTCACTACTTATTGAGAAATTACCATTTTCCCCGCCGAGTGGTGGCGGGGAAAATGATGTGGTTTACATGTGAGTTGTTATTGTGTAACTGGTCACAGGATTTGTAACTGTGTGTTTACATCTATCTTAATCTTGTAAGTGATCAGGGGTGCCGTAGATTCGTACGATCGTGACTGGTCGCTATAGCCCGTCTATGCGGGCAGTCACGATCGTACGAAGATGCGGTGCCCCTGATCACTTACGTTATTGTCCCATGCCGATGACTGCAGACGGATCAAGGCTGTACATATCCGGCAGGCGATGGGCAATTCCCTTATGACACTCAATGCAGGTTTTGCCGTCCTTCTCTCCCTGGATGTGCTGTACCATGGCCCGGTTGGTCTGTTTTGTGTAGTCCATTTGTTCCGCATTATGACAGCTGCGGCATTCCCGGCTGTCATTACCTTTCATCTCTTCCCAGACTCGTTCGGCAAGCACCAGCCGGTGGTCCAGAAATTTTTCCCTGGTATCAATAGTTCCTTTGAAATGCTGGATAACCTCGTTCACCGCCTTAACTTTACGGCCGACCTTTTGAACAATATTGGTGGATAAGTGACAACTGCTGCAGGTAGCACGCACGCCTGACCGGTTTAGGTAATGGGGCGTATTCTGATACTCCATGTACACGTTGGATTCCATTTCGTGGCAGGATATACAGAATTTTTCCGAGGCCGAGTAGTGGAGTTCCCCCAGAAAAATCGTAACCAGGATAACGCCGATTACAATGCCCGCCAGCACAAGGCCCAGTCCGCGTCTGGATTTTTTTTGTTTGGTACCCATCTTCTTTAACTCCTTGATTATGGCCGGAGTAGAGTTCCGGCCCGGTGGATCAGCGCAGTGCTTTTACCGGCTCAAAACTGTTTCCAATCAGCGGTTTGACATCCTGCTGGGGAACATGACACTGGGTGCAGAAATAGCGGTTTGCCGACAGATTAGCCCGTTCGTTACCGTCACGATCTTTAAAATGGGTAGGCGGGATTTTGGTGGCTCTGGCCTTTTGGTAATTGGCCCAGCTATGACAGCTTAAACATTTATTAAAATTTTTATCTAACTGGTAGCCCTCGATTTTATGGGGGATAAGCGGCGGTTGGTTAACAAAATCGCGGGTCATGGGCCGATCATCAGTAATAACCCTGTTCACTGTCGGCGGCTCAGATGCTGCCTCAAGTCCCAGGTTGCCGCGAAGTGACTGCACTTCTTCAGCCTGAAGTGGCTGGACGGTCAGGGCAATTCCGATAAGGAAAAAAAGGAAGACGGATATTTGTTTAGTCATTTTCTACTCCTTGTTGGTAAGCGCTTCATTAACGACACTCTTGACTTGATAACAGCTCGGAATGTAAGCGTTTCAGGAACGCTTACACTTGTTGTCTCGTTGCCTTCTCAAAATAAAAGTTTCAAATGGGTGGTCGATTATACTCTGCGACCGAATCGAAAGATGGAGTGCGGACAGACATCAATACAGCGTCCGCAGTTACTGCATTGACCGGAAGCAACCACAGTCGATGTGTCCTCCTGCAACGGTTTTACCAGCACCTGCGGTTCCGGACAAACCTCATAACAGGCTCTGCAGTTATCGCATTTGTCAAGATCCTGAATCCGTATTTTAATCAGGCTGAACCGGCCCAGCAGGGAGTATAATGCACCGGTGGGGCAAATTCGACACCAGCCGCCTCTGATCAGCAGTCCGGCTAAAAACAATGCGCCGCCCATCCACAGGGCATCCTCCATGGTAAAGATCGTGGACCGAGCCATGACATTGGCCGGATTGACATCTTCCCAGAGCGTCATTCCCGACAACAGAGCGGCCAACAGCACCAGGCCGAGCATCCAGTAGCGCAGATTGGGGCTGAACGTACCGGCTGTCTTCAGCGGGGTTTTCTTACGCAGCCAGGCAGCAGTGTCGGTAATGAGATTCACCGGACAAACCCAGGAGCAGAAGACCCTTCCTCCAACCAGCAGGTAAAATGCAATAACAATAACAACACCGATTATAGCGGTAAAGGCCGGCCAGTGTCTGGCCGCCATTGTCTGGAAAAGAGTGAGCGGGTCACCCAGCGGCAGGAATCCGAACAGCCTGGATCCGGCCAGGTCACCCCTGAGAATCCATATTCCCGCCAGCGGACCAAGCAGAAAAATGGCCAGTATGCCGAGCTGACAGATACGTCGTAAGATGAGCCATTTCATGGTTTCACCTCATTGGGGAAAGGGGAAGATCCTTCAGGCATTCGATCCGGCAGATCAAGTTGGTCCGGAATAAGACTTCTCCCCTTTTTAGCCTTTTGTTCCCAGCCCAGCCGGTAATGGTGGCCGAGCTCGCCCTTGGCAATTTTGCGGGGCAGTACCTTGATGGCCGGGATCGGCAGGACACAGGCGCTTTCGCATTTGCCGCAGCCGGTACATTCATCGGAATGGATTTTAGGCAGGAAAAGTGTATGTTTGCCGCTGCGGATGTTGTGTTTGGCATCCAGGGTAATAGCCTTGTCGATTTTGGGGCAGGCCCGGTAGCAGACACCGCAGCGCAGGCCTAAGTAATTCAGGCATGTTTCCTGATCAACAAGAACGGCAATCCCCATTTTAGCCTTATTAACATCAGTCAGCTCCGGGTCCAGAGCTCCGGTGGGACAGGCCTTGATACAGGGCAGATCTTCGCACATTTCACAGGGCTTCTGTCGAGGCTCGAAATGGGGTGTACCTGTCCCGCCCTCTCCAAACAGGCTGACTAATTTCAGGGTATGATACGGACAGGCACGTACGCACTGGCCGCAGCGAATGCAGGCGGCCAGAAAGTGTTTTACCGCCCCGGGTGGGCGCAGCATTACTCCTGCTTCGGCCTCGGAGGTACAGCCGCCCAGGCCGAAAAGGGCCAGGCTGCATAGAGCCGCACCGCCGGCAAGCAACTGCCGGCGCCCGGTGTCAACCTGTTGTGCCGGTATCTCTGATTGTTTCACGATGCTCACCTCTTTAGGCGGTTTCAACTTTTGCAGCACACTTCTTAAAGTCGGTCTCCTTGGAGATAGGACAGGTGGCATCAAGGGTAAGTTTATTGGCAAGCCGTCTGGCGTCAAAGAAGGGCAGAAAAATAAGCCCCGGGGGCATCTTGTTTCGTCCCCGTGTCTCAATCGTTGCCTCTATGGCCCCTCGACGGGTGGAAATTTTAGCTGTCATGCCGCGACGCAGTCCCCGGTCTTTAGCATCTTCCGGGTTCATAAACAGTACGGCATTGGGAACGGCACGGTACAGCTCCGGGACCCGCTGGGTCATGGACCCGGTGTGCCAGTGCTCCAGAACACGACCGGTGCAGAGCCAGAGATCAAATTCCTTATCAGGCATTTCCGCCGGTGGTTCGTAGGGCAGGGCAAAGATGTTGGCTGTATTATCTTTATGACCATAAAATTGAATGCCGCTGCCCTTGGCAACATGCGGATCATAACCTTCCCGGTAACGCCACAGGGTTTCCTTCCCGTCGATAACCGGCCAGCGCAGGCCGCGGGATCTTTGGTAATCGTCGAATGTACCGAGTTCATGTCCCTTCTTAGGGCCTTTGAGGCCAAATAGACGATACTCCTCATAGAGTCCCTTCTGGATATAAAAACCAAAGTCATCCATTTCGGAATTAGCATAGACATTGCCTGCCCCGTCGGTGACCTGCTGTTTGGGATATTTGTCGACCTGACCGTTGGTATAGAGAACATCGTACAGCGTTTTTCCCCGATATTCAGGCTTTTGGGCAATGAGTTCTTCCGGCCATACCTCTTCAATTTTAAACCGTTTGGAGAATTCCACCATCTGCCAGAGATCGCTCTTGGCTTCGCCCGGTGCATTGACCTGCTGCCGCCAGAACTGGGTACGACGCTCAGCATTGCCGTATCCGCCTTGTTTTTCCGCCCACATTGCCGTGGGCAGAATGAGATCTGCAGCCATGGCTGATACGGTGGGATATGGATCAGAGACAACGACGAAGTTTTCCGGGTTACGGTAACCCGGGTACCCTTCATCATTCATATTGGCCCCGGCCTGCATGTTGTTATTGCACATGACCCAGTACGCATTGAGCTTACCGTCCTTGAGCATCCGGTTCTGCAGGACGGCATGATAGCCTACCTTGCCGGAAATGGTCCCTTTGGGCAGTTTCCAGATTCCTTCAGAGAATGTGCGGTGGGCCTCTTTTGTAACGACCAGGTCTGCGGGCAGACGGTGGGCAAAGGTACCGACTTCACGGGCTGTTCCACAGGCAGAGGGCTGGCCGGTAAGTGAAAAGGGGCCATTGCCCGGTTCTGAAATTTTGCCGGTGAGAAGGTGAATATTATAGATCAGGTTATTGCACCAGGTACCGCGGGTGTGCTGGTTGAAACCCATGGTCCAGTAGGAGACGATTTTCCGCTTGGGATCAGCATAGAGCTTGGCAAGTTCAATAAGTCGTTCTTCGGGAACCCCGGTTGCCTCTGCTGTTTTTTCCAGGGTATAGCTGGAGACAAACTGTTTGTATTCCTCAAAGCTGATCTCGTGGCTCCCTCCGACTTTTTTGGCATTTTCCGCCTTCTGTTCCCGAGGATCCGTGGGGCGTAATCCATAGCCGATATCCGTGTTGCCCATCTTGAAACGAACGCTCTTGGCAACAAAATCCTTATTGACCGCATTATTGCTGATAATATAATTGGCTATATAGTTCAGGATATAGAGATCAGTCTGCGGTTTAAAGGTCAGCGTGAGATCGGCCAGTTCAAAGCCGCGATTTTCGAAAGTGGACAGGACCGCAACCTTGACATGGGACGCGGTGAGACGGCGGTCGGTAAGACGTGACCAGAGAATCGGGTGCATCTCGGCCATGTTGGAACCCCAGAGAACAAAACCATCTGCATATTCCAGATCGTCATAACAGCCCATGGGTTCATCTGAGCCAAAGGTACGGATAAAACCTGCTACGGCCGAAGCCATGCAGTGACGGGCGTTTGGGTCAAGATTGTTGGTGCGAAAGCCTCCCTTGATAAGTTTGGAGGCGGCATATCCTTCAAAGATGGTCCACTGACCGGAGCCGAACATGCCAACTGCATCGGGACCTTTTTCTTTTAGAGTTTTTTTGAACTGTTCGGCCATGACATCAAAGGCCTCGTCCCAGCTGACCGGGGTAAACTCTCCTTCCTTGTCGTATTTGCCGTTTTTCTTGCGCAGCAGGGGCTTGGTGAGGCGATCCTTGCCGTACATGATTTTAGAAAGGAAATATCCCTTGATGCAGTTCAGTCCACGGTTGACCGGTGCGTCCGGGTCGCCCTGGGTTGCGACCACCCGGCCGTCCCTGGTCCCGACCAGAACAGAGCAGCCGGTGCCGCAGAAACGACAGGGTGCCTTGTCCCAGCGGATATCAAGATCATCTTCCGCTGCCAGGGCTGTAACCCCGGGCAGGTTCATACCGGCGGCAGCCGCAGTGGCAGCTACGGCATTAGCCTTGATAAATGTTCGCCTGGATAGTTTCATGTTCTTCTCCTTGCGTTGTTTTGTACCTGTACACACTTGGTCGGCATGCCAGGCTTTGTCATTTTTGTTCAGATATCGTAAGCACTTCGTTAACTACACTCTTGACTTGATAACACCTCGGGAATGTAAGCGTTCCAGGAACGCTTATCAGACATCCTCTTCGCCATGCTGATAAACCAGAACAGCGGATAGAACTCCATCAATCTCGTGGAGTTCCAATACCTTGTCACTGGTAAACCGGTAATCGTCGCTTTCAACTGTTACTACCATGCGGCCTCTGTCAATCCCATGGATTTCAGCTCCTTCCATGGCCAGAATGGTGTGTTTCACCCGGTCGATGTTCTCTGTTCTGGTGTGTACAATGAGTCCGGCTATATACATAATGTACTGTCCTTACAACTTATGTGGCAGATAATTGCCCGGCCCTGCAAGATGGTGATAGTCAGGAGGGGTCTTGTTGAGGTTATTTGTTTATCACCCGACTACCTGGTACATACTAATGAAGAGATAGCCAAATCGCAGTCTTGCATATTTTTAAGTAAAGCAATTTTTGGAAAAATGATAGAGTTACAGTCTGTTAATAAAAAATTGTTATTGAGAGGATAAAATGGAAACGAACTGTTAATTTATATTACCATTTGGTATTGGGTCTCGCAACTGTTTACAGTAAATTTGCTGAAATTATCACTTAAATCCTGCAATTGTTACTTTTGCCGGAGGTGTGATTTGCTGGTAGGCTGCAAACGTTTAAATATACTTCAAGCCCTACCGGCAAGAGACCAGGGCGGATGAATTTCTACGCGTCCTCTGAGAAAGGCTCAGTCACCTGAGATATTTTTATATTTTTCGTCATTCCAATTAATTATGCAACTGGCCTGGCGTTGAGTACTCAGAAAAGTCATTTTGTCCTTCCCAACGTCATATGCACTGTGAACAGAGGATATTCATCTGTTTGCCAAAAAATGGCTTGTAAGTATCCTTGCCACATTTCCGGCATTTTAATGGTTCAAGAGATTTAAGCGTCGGGTTATAAAACAGGGTAATGGTTTTTTTCTTCCTGCCCACGGAGACGTGAAAAAATACTTTAACAATGGGGCTTCTTATAAGTACTGCGCCACTGAGTTTCAGGCGGATCCTGATACTGTATTTATTAAAAAGATCATCGGTCTTGGCTGCAAGCTCTGCAGGAATCAGGCCTATTTTTTCCTGTCGATCGGCTATAAGACGCTCGGATAGACCTGAGCGCTGCAGATTTTTTTCCATTTCCTGCCGCAGGGCCGTGTAATACTCGTTCAGATTTTTTACATCACGCCGGTATCTTCTATTCATACTTGATTCAAAATCTTTTAACTCTGCGCTGAGTACACCTTGGGCACTGTGTTGCACCAGTTGCTCAATGATCTCGATTTCCTTCCCGGAAAGATCGACCGGCGATGTTTTATCAGTAGAGTTTATGGAAATCTCGGCAAGATGCTCAGCCATGGAGGAGACCTCAACCAGGGTGTTCCTGTTATAAACAAAAGTAAGCAGGCCTTCTTTCTGTTCATCACTCTGGGCAAGATAGCTGCAGTACAAAAGTATATATTCGTTGAATGTTGAGGCGATCTCTCCCACCTTGCCCACAGCGTTTCCAAAATAGAAAAGTTCCTGGACAAGCCGTTCAAAGCCGGCAGTTTTCAGGTAATCAAAATGGAGAACACTACGGGTAACCGGAATCCGCTCACGGGCAGCCGTAACCATTTTGTCGAGAAGTGGAGAACCGTAATGAATCGTCCATTCACCATCGCCCTCGGCATCAAATTGCAGGCTGAGATACTCCGGAACGGAAAGTTCCTCTGCCAGTTCCTCCGGCAAGACGGCATCAATGCCCCTGCCCCGGTCTTCAATGGCACCTCCATAGCCCTTGATCAGGTCTTCTGAAAAAAATTTCAGGTTGATCTCATTATTATAGTTCATAATCATCCCCGAATAATTTTTCATCCAGCTCTCTGGTGTTTCCGTACTGGGTCTTGGAACGTTTAATCCTTGCCCCCAATTTGACAAATTCTTTTGTGCGTGACTCCTCGGAATCAGAATTTACCCAGATTTCATACACCATATCCTCGAAATCTTTTTCTCCCCGAACCCGGCCTAAAATCATGTCGATCTCTCCGATTACCATTTCGAACATATTGATTTTTTTGTCCAGGATTTCCATGATATGCTCTTCCAGGCTGCCTTTGCCGCAAAAGTTATAGATCATCACCTCATTTTCCTGGCCCAATCGATGTATTCTACCAATACGCTGTTCTATTTTCATGGGGTTCCATGGTAGATCGTAATTGATCATCTGGTGACAGAACTGCAGGTTTCTTCCCTCGCCACCGATTTCAGTGGTAAGTAAAATGTCTTTTTCCTCCCGGAACGATTCAATAGCTTTATCTTTTTCCCGGTTATTCATGGAACCATGAAAGGTCACAAAGGATATTTTATGCCAGGAGAGGTAGTCTGATATTTCTTCAAGCGATCCGATATATTTAACAAAAATTATTTTTTTCCCGGTTGTATTTTTCACCAGCTTGAGCAGAGCTTTATTTTTCCCGGTTTCTCCGGTTATGGATCGGCACAGGGTACGAATCGCCTCAATCTGATCATAACAATCCATAAGTTGGTCATCTTCCCGTTGCAGCAATCTCCTCATGGTCAACGAAACCGCCCGTGGTGATGAGCCTGCCTCAGCAAGAAGATTCTTCAGGAGCATCCGGTTTACTTTTTTGCTGCTTTTGTTGAGGTCGCTGACCAGGCTGGTAATCATTTCATAAAGTCTGAGTTCATCTCCCATGGGATTGATCTGCACTGTCTGCGCAAATCGTGGTGGTATATTCAGGGCGGCAAGAGCCCTGGTGTTTCGGATCATGACCTGGTCAAGCAGACCCCGCAGATGAGTACGGTTTCTAGGGCTGACCGCATCGCCCTGGGTCATGAATTCTTTTTTAAATTCCGATGCTGTTTTCAGAAGTCCGGGCTTCAGCAGGGTGATCAGATTATAGAGCTCCATAAGATTATTTTCCACCGGGGTGGCAGTGAGAAACAGCAGAAAACGTTTCTTCAGGGAGTTAACCAATTTCCAGTTCAAGGTATTTTTGTTTTTGAGATGATGCGCTTCGTCAACAATGACCATGTCGTATTCCCGGGCCGTCACCCTACTGAAATTCTTTTTCGACTTTGCCTGGTTAATTGAGGCCAGGATAAATGGCTTCTGCCAGAATTGGTCATTGTTCCTGGTACCCGGGTCATCGGTGGATATGAAGTCAAGATCGAATTTTACCCGCAGTTCTTCCTTCCATTGGCTCACCAATGGTGTGGGGGTGAGGATGAGTACATTTTTTATCATCCCCCTGACAATATATTCCTTGAGTACCATGCCGGCTTCTATGGTCTTGCCCAACCCCACCTCGTCCGCCAGCATGGCCCTGCCCCGATAGGTCTTTAACACTTTGCGCACGGTTTCTTCCTGGTACCAGAACGATTGTATATTATGCAGCAGAGGCAGGCAGATGAGATTTTCAAATGAATTTCGAAAACTGATCAGATGGGCGGTAATGGTTACCTGGAGCGCTTCAGGAGTTACGGTGTTACTCTTTCCCAAAGCAGAGGAAAAGGATTCTCTGTCCAGCTTGATAGAGACGGGGATAAGAGGTTGCTTGTTTGCTTTTTGGGGGTACTTCGGTTCGGCTTGCTGTTTTTCAGGAGGAGGTGGGGGCGATGAAGGTCTGTTTCCGGTAGGGGAAGGGGTGCCGGGAGATTTTTTTTCTTTTCCCTGCTGTTGGGCCAGGCTCGATTTTTGTAATATTTTTTGTGCCTGCTCAGCTTTTTTTAAATACTCGGCATACTTGATATGTTCCCGGCAGTACTTTTCAACAGAGGTTATTTTTCTAAGATATTTGCCTTTTTCTCTATTGTTCACAGCGATGTCGGCAAATAACTTTCGATATTCCTCTATGCCCTTCAGAGCTGAACTATATTTTTCTGCATCAACAAGGATATTAATAAATTCAGGATAGTCATCAATGGGAAGATGTCCGTTTATAGACAGTTGCTCGTATCCATGGATGACGACATCCTGCCTGTCCATTTCGCGACCAAGATCCACCAGGGCTAAAAGAATATCCTGGTTCTCAGGTGGTTTGCTCTTCAGTGCTTTTAAAAAACAGGCAAGGGCTTTGGACAATTTTCCGTCGTCCCAGAATTTCAATCCCTTATCAAAGAAGAAAAAACTTCTCCTTGTGCGAGAATAATTATCCGTAACTTTTTTTCTTTTCTGTTTTTTTTGTTTTCCAGATGTTTTCTTACGCTTAGATTTGCTTTTTGCCATGAGATCAGGGGTATAGATGCTTTGAAGTATGAATAGTTATCATTTGTTACACGATATGTTGATGTGTTATTTTCTGGCAGTGGTTATTTTACTCCAATTTTTTTATAGTTACAACAGGTCGTTGTCATTAGAAGAGTATGTAAAAGTGATTAGCATTTCTTCGCAGAATCTATCAAAGAACAGGTTGATAGGCATCTTGATATTTTGGAAATTGAGCAAGTTGCATGTGGCTGTGATCTGGTCAAACAAATAAAAGTGGACATGTTGTTAAGCAACTTTTGTTGAAGTCGCCGGCCTCTCCTCTTTTATTGGGATCATGTATCCTGGATAGAAGTGAATCTTTTTGCAGTTGTAAAACATCTTTCCAGGTATAGCCGTTCCAATTAGTGTGTAGTAATTACTATGGTAAAACAATATGTTATAAAAATATTATGAATTTTATAATGAACAGTAAGAGGGGGCAGGGCTCACTTCGCCGATTCACAATTTTTCTTATTGACATATACATTGAAACACTTAATGTTCTCTTTGTATAAGATGCATTATCATTTAATAATTTTTTAAGGAGAACTTCATGAAGAAATCAGCCCTATGTATTGGAACCGTTTTAGCCCTTACAATAACGGGAGGGAATGTATACTGTGCCGATTCTGCGGATCAACCTGCCGGGGAGCCTGCAGTGCAAGTGCAGCAGGAGGAAAAGCAGGCAGCCCCTGAACTCTCTGAGCAGGTAAAAGATAATGTTAAAGAAACGGTGGAAAAGAAAGTGAAAGAAGAGAGAGAACAGGTAAAGCAAACAGCAAGCGAAGATTACTGATCCATTCTGATAAGTTATACACTGAAAAATTAAAATGGGAGTTCATTGATTCTGTAAAATGACATGGACGCCCACCGACGAGACTCTGGCCTGAGCTGACGATCAGGCATCAGTCCCGGCCCGACAGTTCAAGTCTTAAGCCTATATTTTTCGACCAGGGGAGACTGGTATGATGCAAACCATCATATATCATGTCTCCCCCTGTTTTTTCATTAACTGATCGCCGGCCAGAAGGAACTTCGTATCAGCATTCCCGCCGGATCTATAAATGAGTCTGTTGATTTAATAGGATTTTCGTTCGAGATCAAGGCATACGAAAAAATTTACCGCAGGCATATAGCTGATATTCCGAGGATAAATTTTTTCTTATAACACAGAGATCGGGCGCAAATACATTAAATCAACGGGCTCATAAATGCTCTCAGGGTTCCATTCATAGCCCTCCTTTGTAAAAAAATATTTTCAAGGCCGCATAGATGCCCACCAATACACCTGACAGCGAAAATACAGGCCTGGCTGTCATAGCCCTGCAAAGTAAAGCCCCGACCCGGGGGGATCGCCTTAACCTTGCTGAATTCAGCCATTTTCTCTACTCGGAAAAGTTGCTTGATGAACATTGAATACAGCCTGCTCGTTGATATCGGGCTGAAGAAAGAAACCAATCAGGACAGAATTTATGCTTCGCAACTCGATGAGCGAACATGGATTTTTGCTGTTGCCGACGGACTGGGGGGGCAACCGGGCGGGGCAGAAGCCGCTGATATTGTCTTGTCGACTATAAAAGATTTTAATCCCACCACCGAAGGCCTTCAACAGCAGGCTGCAGACCTGCTTGTTGCGGCCGGGGAGGCAATCATTGCGGCCGGGGATAACAATCCGGAACTGTACTGCATGTGCAGCACGGCAGACGTTG
>WFRY01000188.1 GCA_015486315.1 Desulfobulbaceae bacterium | reverse complement strand
TGTTGGTAAGAAGCCTGGATCCCCGATAACTACATTCGGGGATGACGATCTGAATTGCCTGCAACTCCGTCATTCCGGCAGGTTGTTAGCCGGAGATAGCGTAGACTTCGATCCATAAAGTAAAATACAGTAATTTGTCACCACTTATTGAAAAATTACTCCCCACAAACATAACTCATGCTATTTCATCATCTTATTGAGCAAAACCTCACGCAGCAACGACCTATTCGAAAAATTTTTACAAAACCATCCCCCGACAGTATTTTCCGGCACAGTTACTGCATCCTGTGTTATATACACTAACTTGGGCCATGCCCACAAAACAAAATCCATATTGCTGGAGCCCCACCATGTACAGGCATAACAGTACCTTTATCAGTATGCTGTTCTCTGGTATAAACAGCCGGCACACCCAGCCCGGAGTCAGGCATGATCTCACGTCAGGCTGATTGTTTTCTATTACTGATTCTCTTCATCATCTCTGCTGCAGCTCCTGCTGCCGCCGAAATGATAACCGGGACAGTCGTTTCCGTTGACCGGGAACAGAAAGTATTTTTGCTCCGTACGGATACCCGGCAGGAAATCGAGGTCCAGGCCAATCGATTGCCCAAAAGGTTGATCTCGGGCAGACAGATCAGGGTATGGGGTGATTATACTGTTGCGCACAAAAAATTCACAGCCACCGACATTCGTGGGGCCGGTAAAAATCGTCATCATGACCAGACCGGGGTTCGGGCCAGAATAGGAAATGGAAAATACTGCCTGAAACCAGGAGACACAAATAGCCGCAGGGACTGCAGCCATCACGGCAAGAAAGATTACCGGAGAAAAGTTGAAAATGCAGAACCTGATGATGTGAAAACCCCTTGAAATATGCACACCGCACCTCGCATGAACATCCCTTTTAACCCACAGTATATTCCCGGTCGGCTGGCCAACATGCTGCTGTTCGGCCTGCTTATCTTAATTGTACTGGCAGGCTTTTTCTGGCAGATGGCCGGTATTAACGCCGGCCTGCAGCGCAATGCCATGGACCGGGCACGGATGGTGGCTGCAATCATTGAAGAAAACCTGCAGAAGGCCACCTTGACCGAACAGACCATAGATGAAATCGTTACCAGTTTTCTCCATGACAAGGCAAAGTTCATCGAATACCTCGACGGGGTTGAGCCCATGCACGAGCAGGAACTGGCTGCGCTGGCAAGGGAAACCGGGCTGCTGGGCATTTCCCTTATCCGGCCCGGCGGCAGGATAACTACCGCACCTGCAGCATGGCAGCCGACCCGGGCAGGTTGCGAACTGCCGGACGGCCGACTGTACTATCAGCAGCAGCTGCGGATAGGTTATCTGGTCCACCGGGTTGAGAATGACGAACAGGACCTTTCCTGTGTTGTCGTCGGACTCGACGGAACAAGAATTCTCAGCCTGCGCGAAAAAACCAGCCTGCCCGTGCTGCTGGAATCCATGGCCACCCTGCCGGGCATCAACTTTATTTATTTAAATGCAGATGAATCAGAAAAGAACAGGGCCACCGAAGTAACGCTCCTGCGTCAGGATAACACCATGACCGCAGTTGCAACGATGAAGACCAACCTCGGCATACTCGAAGTCGGTCTGGATGCACAGTACTTCCTGGATCGTCGTAACGCGGCCCGGAGCCAGTTCATTATCTTTGGCGTCATACTGCTGCTCCTGGGACTCTTTTTTTCCTGGCTTCTCTATCGCTATCAACAGCATAACCTGCAGCAGGTCACCCATTTTGAACGGATGTTAGCCAGGGAGCACGAGGCTGCAGCCCTGGGCAGGGCAACGGCAACCATTGCCCACGAGATCCGCAATCCCTTAAACGCCATCAACATGGGACTCCAACGGCTGCAGATTGAGTCTGATAATCTCCATCCGGAACAAAAGGAGATGCTCGGTGCCATGCGTGAAGCTGTCTCCAGGACCAGCACCATTGTCACCGGACTGCAACGGTTCACCCGTGACCTGCAGCCAAAATCGGAACCTGTCCAGCTTGCAGATCTCATCAGACAGGTCCTGGCACTGTACCGACCGGCCTGCACCGACCAGGGCATTTCTGTCACCCACACGTTGCAGACAGATCAAGCAGTTAACGGTGACCATGATCTGCTGGCCGAGATGCTGGAAAATCTGATTAAAAACAGTGTAGAAGCGCAACCGGATGGAGGATTTATTGCTATCGGGCTTCAGGATAATCAGGATCGGCAGATTATGAGCATCAGCAATGGTGGTTTTATGCTGACAGGTACAGACGGATTGCGGCCTGGCGAGCCATATTTCACCTCTAAAACACGGGGCACCGGCCTCGGCCTTGCCCTGTGTCGCCGGATTGCAGAGGCCCATGGCGGAAGGCTGGAAATTACAACCTCACCGGAAGACGAAACATTTTCCGTGCGTGTCACACTCCTTCTCTACCGGAGAGATAAAACGATTAAAACAGATTCGTAACTGGTTCAATCGTAACTTGTGCTGGTTCAATCTTGTAGATTGAACCGAATGTTTATCACAGGTCAAGCATATCCACCAGGCAGGGGTGAAAGCGGCAACCTTGTCATAAACATGAGGACCAGGCTGCAAGCCTGCTCCAGCGGAAAAAATCCCTCATCCCCATGCAGGCAGGGAACATAAAC
>WFRY01000187.1 GCA_015486315.1 Desulfobulbaceae bacterium | reverse complement strand
GTTGGGGGTGAGGGGACTGTCAACAGGGGCAAAGGCGACAGCGAAATACTCCCCATCCGTACAGGCGCTATTGGAAAGATTCAGAATCTGGTGTTCCGGGCTGAACTGATTTCGATCAAAGCTGACAGCCACCAAGGCGTGGTCGCAGTTACTTGAACCTGCCGGATTTTCCTGGATGGCAATGAAGACAAGCAGAAAGTTCTGCGCCAGGGTGTTGTAGAGAACCCTGGGAAAGGTACTGTTTGATTTGAAAAAACCGCCGTCTGCGGGGAGCCCCCTGTCTGTAATAAACTGAACATAGGTCGTGAAGTTGCTCTCGCAGACAACACAGTATTCATTGCGGTCGGGGTCATAGACGACAGAGGGTTTGACCCCGCTTGCAAATATTTGAAAGGAGGGACTGATTTTCTGGCCGTTTTTGTCCAGTATCCTGCCCATGACCGGGCCGTAATAGGGCGGGATGGTCATAAATTCATTCCAGACAACAAGATACTCTTCATTTACCGAGTTGTAGGCAACCGCAGGGGCGGCATCTGCCCACTGCCCTCCGCGGACAAGGGAATCCGCCTGACCACTGCCGGCAAACAGGATGAAAAGCGTGCACATCAGGATGGTTGTTGTTACGATTTTCATAATGGTTCCTCTAGGAATAGAATTCTGCTCTTTTTTGATTTGGTTCCATATGTCATTTATAGTGTACCATGGAGCAGGGTACAGATGAGGTACAAATGGCCAAAAAAAAAGCCGAGCCACCTTTTTTAAGGCAGTCCGGCTATCTGGTTAAGACCCGTATTTTTGGTCCCCTGGCTTTCGACAGGTTTGGTTTTTCTTTTTAGCGTCTCTGCTTTCCGCCTGATCAGGTGAAACAGCAGCAGGTTCACTTTTCGGCCTGGATCTGGAGCGGGAAAACAGGGTTCTCTTCTGTTTTTTTTCAGAGGAGCGAGGTCTCGACTTTTTCCAAATCGCGGTATCACTGAAACATTCCCAGCCCCAACCAAGCCATCGCAGCAGAGAAACGGCAAGCCAGAGTGCCCACAGCAGCATACTGAGACGGTAAACCAGAAGCGGAACCGTAATGACCCAGACCGTGGGCAGCAGGGAATCACTTCGGTCCTGATACCAGCGCAGCAGATGTCCGCTGGACCCGTTACCACCGATCTGCATATCCGGATGGCCAAGCAGCCCCTGCTGAATAGCAGCAAACAGTGAGGCCAGGGCGGCGAAGGTGAGCAGCACCAGCACAATCTGAACCAGATTAAAACCTGCAGCTCCGGCGAGTTTTCCAGCTTTTTCTTTTCGCAGGCCCAACAGCAGCAGCCAGAAAACAACTATTGCCGCAAAAGGTACAGGAATCTGACTTAACCCCAGACTCAGAAGCAGCCACTGCAGAGTTGTAAGAGGGGTGAGCCGGATC
Organism: Desulfobulbaceae bacterium; assembly: GCA_015486315.1. GTDB lineage: Bacteria > Desulfobacterota > Desulfobulbia > Desulfobulbales > Desulfobulbaceae > Desulfobulbus_C. Next base: position 1,895 of record WFRY01000187.1, on the reverse strand, counting down.
CGGCCCAGAACAAAGGCGATTAAAATAATAACCAGCAACTCGCCCCAGAAAAGAACTGCCGGGCCGATGCGCGGACCGCCGGTCAGCAGTATCCAGCGATTGGAGGGAACCTGCATTACGGTCGAGGCATTAACACTCTGTACACCCAGGTCAACAGGCTCGGACACAAGTTTCAGGCCGACACCGCGTTCGCTGCGCCAGCTGATTTCCACTTCCTGTTTCCCCGGCTTCACAGGAAGGACCAGGGAATTCTCCTCCAGCTGGAGGGGATATTTTTTCTTGTCCAGCAGGACGTTCTGGAGCTCAATATCAGGGGGCAGGATTATGCGGTGACGCATGCCTCGGCTGGCAGTAAAGGAAAAGGTCAGGGTATTTTCTGTTGCCCGCTGACCCGGTTTAATCTTTAAGCTGGAAGAGGTAACAGTCATGACCGGCCCGGGAACACCGGCCGGACGACTGACGGCAAGATGCAGGGATTCGCCTGGATAGGGCCTGAATTCCGGAAATCTCCTGCCCGAAGAATTGGTCTGATTGAGCGCAGGAACCCCTGTGGTTTCGACATGCCAGATGGGACTGATATCAAGCAGCCACTGCTCTGTCCAGGATGTGGTTTCAGGGGCTGACAAGGTTAATCCATCCACCGGATCCATGGCAGAATGCCAGCTGAACAAAGACTGGGCCGGCTCCATGTTGACCCGTACGCTGTTTTCCTTGACATACAGCCCTTCACTGATAACCCGCTCTCCGGGCAGCAGGGGAATGTCCAGGGCAACGGCTGTATCCGGAGTTACCCGAACCACCCTGGTTTCAAGGCTCCACTTCAAGCCCATGTGCAGAGTCCTGACTACCTGGACAAAGGCGGGCAGCTGAACCTTGCCGCTTTCTTCCCCATGTTCATCGGCAGCGGGTTTTATCCGGTTCAGGCTGATTTGAGTGTCCAGCTTCCCATTTTCACGCAGCCCGCTGATCGTCCATCCGTCCAGGATGGCCTGACCGCGTGCAGGCAGTAATGGAAAAGAAAAAGACAGCTTGTTTTTTCCTTTCAGATCTCTGGTCAGCAGCAGGCGGTGTGCACCCGGCTCCAGACGCAGCAGACTGTTTCCCTGACTGTCCAGACGCATGGCTTCAACGGGCTGACCATCAAGGAGTATCTGCTCAAAAAAACGATTCTTTCCCGGCAGAGGGACAGCCTCCCTCGCCAGCACATCCACCTCAAGCTCAACTTGAAGCGTCTCTTTCGCAACCTGAATCAAACACCGGTTGACGGCAGCACAACTCGTCCCGCAGTCGGGAGGCGCGAGTAAACGGCTCTGCAGTTCCTGTAAAATATCAGCCCGAGGTACCTCGGCGGATACACGGCCGGGTAATGCAGTCAACGCCCCGAGCAATACCAGGGGCAGCAGCAGAGCTGTTTTTCCGGTCAGGCCGGGCAGATTCATTTGTCCGCCTGCCCTCAGACAGTGCCTGAAAAACCCGAAAATAAGCAGGGCCAGCAGGAGAACCCGGATAAGGGCAAGGATGGTATTTACCAGGGGAGAGAGCAGGATAAAAGAGATCTGCTGCTCAGGGCGTACCGGTCCATTCCAGGTCAGCCGGATCTGGTTCCAGCTCCAGTCAGGCAGTCCCGGACCGGTCTGAATCATGGCCTGCGGATCAACCCGAATTGGTTGAGGGGCAGCCGGCGCAGACTGCATACTGTACAGAGCAGAACCGGCGACCTTTCTGGATTTTGGCGCCATTGACCTTTCCACCACCGCATTAACGGTGACGGTCTCATCAGCCTGAACCATATCCCTGTGTTGTTCCGACACCACCGGATACGACCTGCCGTATTCCAGTTGAGGGTACAACCCCACCCGCACTTCGTTCACCATAAAAGGTATTGCACCAAGAAT
>WFRY01000186.1 GCA_015486315.1 Desulfobulbaceae bacterium | reverse complement strand
AACTGCTCAGGGGCACACCATCTGTCCATGATCAGCCCGCCCAGCATACCTGGTGTATAGCTGATCGGGCTGCTTATGAACATCTGGTGCACCCCTGAACAGTTACATCCCGTTATTTAACGACTTTTTCATAACAGGCCTGAGTAGTTACATATTTATATAATATCACGCCACGATTTTTCTGCCAAAAAAAGGTTAAACAGAGAAACGCAGAGGGGGGCCGGGTGGAAATGAAACGACAAAGGGATAAAATCCGGCAGGCTGAGCAATACCTTTACCCGCCGGATAGACAAATAACCGGGCAGGACTTTAAAAGTCCTGCCGATGATCACTATTGAAACAGGGTGCTGTTCGTCCAGATCTTGGCATTTTCCCTTACCCTGCCAAGCCAGGAAGTTATCAATGCATTGCGATCCGAGGCAAGCAGCTGCTCACGAACCTGGTCAAGACGTGCCGCATCAGCCTCTTCCGTACCCGGACGACGTTCTATGATTTCATACACATAGGAAATATTCCCCACCTGTACTGGGGCAGGGGCAAAGGTATCTTTCCAGGACAAGCTAAACCCGTCCTGGAGCACCTGAGCCGGAGGGGTTCCTGCTGCAGCAGGGGAATTCCGCTTGAGAAAATCACTTTCAAGAACCTGCTGTTCACTATCGGCAGCTGCTCGAATGCCGCCTTTTTCACGGCCGGCGGCAAGAAGATCAGCCGCAGCCTGGGCTGCCAGATCAACAGCCTTTTCTTTTGTATAATCTGCAACAGCCTGCTCACGAACCGCAGCAAGTTCCGGCAGAGAGGGCTCCTGAATATCATTAACAAAAATAACAGCATAGCCATCCTTCAGTTCCACAACCGATGACAACTCTCCCTTGTTGAGGCCAAAGGCGGCCGCCAGGAATTCCGGCTCGGCGGTCACCCCGCTCAACGGCTTGCTGCGGGCAAAATAATCGGTGGTTATGACTTTTTCCTCGCCCTTCTGCCCATACTTGTCCAGGCTGCCTGCCCGCATAATCTCTTCATAGGTCTTTGAGGCACGCTTGAAGGTAAGGCCCCTGGCTTTTTCCTGTCTGATGCTCTTGGCCAGGTTGTCTTTCACCTGCTCAAAGCTGCGGCCGCTTGCCGGACGGATTTCAACAAGTTTAATGACATGATAGCCAAACGGCGTTTCCACCAGTTCACTGATGTCACCTGCTTTCATCGAAAAAACCGCCTTGTCAAAAGAGGGAACCATGCGACCGCGGCTGAAAAAACCAAGATCACCGCCCCGCTCCTTTGTCGGTCCCTCTGAATACTCCCGGGCAAGTTCGGCAAAATCCTTCCCCTGTCTGGCAAGGGCAAGCACCTGTTCGGCCTTTTTCTTTTTTTCCGCCCGGACAGCGTCGGAATCTCCCTCTGCCGTCTTAAACAGGATATGAAGGGCATGACGCTGTTCAGGCGTCTGATAAGTGGCCTTATCCGACTCATAACGGTCCTTGAGTTCTTCATCGGAGACCTCAACCTTTTTACCGTCCTCAGCAAAACCAAAAAACAGATACTCCAGCCTGACTTTCGGCTCCGAGCGATATTTCTCTTTATTTTTTTCAAACCAGGCCGAAAGCTCAGCATCCTTGACCTCTACCTTTTTCTCAAATCCGGTAGGATCAAAGGCAACATAGGCGAGTTTGATCTCTTCACCGGTATAGGCAAGCCAGTCGTGGACAGCGCTGTCGGGGACCATGGCAAAAGAACCCACCTGATCCGTTACCCTGCTGGTCTGAAGATCAGCCTTCAAGCCGTCTTCAAAGGCCGTTGTGGACATCCTGTTCCGGCTGAGGATATCTTTGTACCGCGCTAAATCAAAATGCCCGTCCTGCTGAAAGGCCGCCATCTTTTCTATCTCGCGCCGGGCAACCAGATCACTGACCACTATTCCCATTTCTTCGCCGCCCTGACGAAGCAGCTCTGCCTGAATTAACTGACCAAGCACCTGTTGTTTTATACCCATGCCTTCCAGCAGACCAGGCGGAACCTGGCCGCCAAACTGCTGACGGAAATTTTCTACAGTCCGGTCATAGGCACGCTGATATTGCTGAAAGGTGATTTCCTCGCCGTTAACAGTGGCTGCGGAATTACGATTATTGTTCATGTTGGCACCAACGCCCCAGAAAATAAAGACAATGGCAATTACCAGCACCAGCCCCTGGATAAGGGTTGACTGGGCCTGTTTACGTAACACATTAAGCATGATTTACTTACTCCCTCGGAGGTCAAAAGTCGGACAGGTCGAAATGGATGTTATACAATTACCCCATAAACATATCAGGTTGCCAGCTAAAAATCCAATCATTGTGGCGGAGAGAACTGATTGACGGCTCATTCAAAAAAAAAGTGCTGTCTGCTTGACAAAAAAAGTACCCTATAGTAAAAAACGCCTGCTTTAGCTTAATTGTGAATAAATTTTTTATTCAATCCATATTATTTTTGCCCAAGGAGGAAATCATGGCAACAATCGAGCACAATGGTAAATCTTACGAGTGTGACGAAGACGGCTTCCTGTTGAAAGGTGCTGAGGAGTGGGACGAAAACTGGGTAGAGTACGTAAAAAGCGTTGAAGGTATTTCGGAAATCACCGATGAGCACCAGAAAGTTATTGACGCCCTGCAGGAATACTACAAGAAAAATGGTATTGCTCCCATGGTACGTATCCTTTCCAAGACCACTGGTTACCCGCTGAAAAGAATCTACGAGCTGTTTCCCTCAGGACCTGGTAAAGGCGCCTGTAAGATGGCCGGCCTGCCGAAACCGACAGGTTGTGTATAATCCTGTTTAAAGGATAGACACAGAGTTCAGGGGAAGGCTGCTTCAGCAGCTTTCCCCTTTTTTCTATTTCCCGGTTATTGCTGCTGCCCGCCTGAGGCCTTCAGTTTTTCTACTTCACACCTTTGGATATCCGCCACCTTTTCCAGGTAGTCCTGCTGGCTCATCCGTGCACCGCGCAGTCCGCCGCGCAGATTTATTTCCGACAATGAATAACTCCCATCTGCCTGCACCAACAGGTCGACGTGGGCATAAAGAAAACCGGCCCGTGCCATTACCCGGTGACAGAAATCCAGCTGCGCAGGGGTAAGCTCCCAGGGCTGACTCGTACCGCCGCAATGCAGGTTATGACGAAAATTATTCGGATTATACCTTCTGTATGCCTCCACGCTGTCACCAAGCACCACAACCCGTACATCTTTACAGTCATGGACAAACGGCTGAATGACAAAGGGAAACAGCAGTACATGTAATGCCGTCTGGGTGTACACATCCTCAATGGAAGTAAAACGTAGAATACCCAGGCCACCATTTGCCCGGTCCAGCTTACAGACAACACTGCCCACGCCGACCCGGCCATATTCAGTCACCGCCTCGAGCATATCCTGCATGGAATAAATCGGCAGCGTCTCCTTTACCATGAAATGACGGAGAAGGGCTGCCTGGTAAACCTTGGAACGGCTGCAGAGTTGGGAGGAGGCGGAGGGAATTACCTGAACCCCCCTGGAAACCAGGTCGAGCAACAGATGTTCCTGCCCCTGCCCCAGTCTGATCCGTCCCGAAACAACATCACCGGCCTGCAAGTCCTCATAGCAGTCAAACAGTTTGCGGTTACTGTCAATAATCCTGAAATTCATCCTAAAAGATCATCTCCTGAAAATGAGCATGAAATTCAGTGACATCAGCACTGCACCGGCCGCAAAACAGTCTGACCTCCCCGGCAACCTCTGTTTCATTCTCTATTGGTGAAAAACTGCCGTCACGATTCTGGACATAATGGTTGGTCACCAGCACATTACTGGCGATCTCTACAAAATCTTTCACATTGCCGCAACGGGGGCAGATAATTCTCCCGGCCGGTTTGCCGGATGGAATTTGTACTTTACTCATATATTCTGGCTTCCTGTCGGGGAAAAGGGATATGTACAAGAGTCGCTGATTATCTCCTGAACAGTTACAGGACGGTGGTTTTGCACGTTTTCTGCACCACCTGAATAGTTACCTGATTTGGATCAGTATCGTATTGCAAATTCATCACTTCCACCCTTAACTGCTATTTCCCGATGTTCCACACGGGTAACTTGAGAAAGGGGCGAGCCGATGGTCAGCCAGTCCAACATAGCGGCAACCAGCTCATCCGCTCCCTCAAACTCGGTTTCCACACTGCCCGCTGCCAGGTTGCGCACCCAGCCACTCAGGCCAAGACGCCGGGCCTCTCTACGGGTATAGAACCGAAAGGAAACACCCTGCACCCGTCCATGTACCAGGGCATGAATTCGTTTAATCCCCATCCGTCACCTCCTCATTTCTGCCCACAAGCCGAAAAAATTCCTGCTCGTGGAGAACAGGAATACCCAGAGCTGCAGCTTTTTTCAACTTGGAGCCCCCCTTTTCTCCAGCCACCAGGCGGGTTACCCGCTTACTGATTGAGGAAACGACCTGAGCACCCATCTCTTTAACCAGCTGCTTGGCCTCATTTCTTGACATTCCAGGCAAACTGCCGGTAAACAGAAAGACCTCACCATCCAGAGGTTTCATACTGGTCTCCGTGGGCTGGATAATCAGACCAAGATCCAGTAATCGGCCAAGCATCTCCCTGGTCGATGGATCTGAAAAATAATCAATGAGACTTGCAGCAGCCTGTTCACCTATACCTTCCACGGCAAGCAAATCTTCTTTTCCAGCAGCAAGCAGAGCATCAAGGGTCTTGAAATGACGAGCCAGCAGGTCGGCTGTTACCTCTCCGACATAACGAATACCCAGGGCACCGAGCAATCCGGCCAGCGAAGTTTGCTTTGCTTTGGCAATGGATTTAAGAACGTTGTCAGCAGATTTTTCACCCCAGCCGTCAAGGTCTGCCAGGTCTTTATGGCGGAGACGAAAAATATCAGGAATATCCCTGACAAGTTTTGCCTGCACGAGCTGTTCCATATTCCTGCGGCCAAGACCTTCGATATCCAGCCCGGATTTACCGGCAAAATAGATCAGACTCTGCAGCCGCTGCGCCGGACAGTGCGGGTTAACACAACGGGTAACAGCCTCGCCCGGCGGACGGATCAGAGGATGACCGCAGACCGGACACCTGTCGGGAAAAACAATGGGCTGTTCACTGCCGGTGCGTTGTTCGACAACAGGCTTGACAACCTCCGGGATGACATCTCCGGCCCGTTGAATGAGAACAGTATCCCCAATCATCAATCCTTTACGTTCCATTTCATCCCGGTTATAAAGGCTGGCCCGGCGCACAACCGCACCATCCACATTCACCGGTTCCAGAAGGGCCACCGGCGTAACCGCCCCGGTT
>WFRY01000185.1 GCA_015486315.1 Desulfobulbaceae bacterium | reverse complement strand
CTGATAAAGGGGAAGCGTCCTTCCAGCAGACGTTTGATGGCCTTACTCAGTTCCGAGACGCTAAAAATTTTCTGCTCATTCATGGTCTTGTAATAATGTGCATGAGGTTGATGAAGCCTTTACCAGTGAACGACAGGAGTAATATCCTGGGAAATAGAAATTGTTTGTATTGTTACAGATAATTCTGATTTATTCGAACACCCACATAAACACCAAATAAGCTGCCGGCCAGACTGATGAAATAGGCCGTCATCATACCTATGTGAGCTCCTGCCCACCAGCCGATCCAGCCGAAGATCGATATACTAATCAAAAGAATAATTTTTTTCATGAGTTCTGATTTAATTTTCAGGGGCTGTCGATTTGGTTGACCTTGTCTGTTTTGCAGGTTGGGGTACGCGGGTTACGTGCAATACTCTTGTCGGGTTTACCTGACGGCTCGACATTTTAACCTGTGGTAATGACATGAAAATCAGCGAATCCAACAGGCCCGGTCGACCTACCGGGACACGAAAGAGTGAGGTTTTGCCGGAAAAGAACTGTTGAATAATGATCAGATGTCAAAGGTGATCAATCGGCATTTGTCGGAGGTCGTGCCTCAAGCCGGGCCGGACCGGAAAAGGTTAATGCATTTTTCTGGATTCAGGGTATAATTAATGGTTCATTGTCAGTAGTGCAAGTGCTATTTGAGTGGTTTGTGCTGTTATACTGAAATTGAAATTTTTCCTTAATTTTTTCTGTTAATTAAAACGTAAGAGAGCTCCATGGCTAAACAACAGAGTGCCTTTGATCTGAAACATATTGAAGAAACTGCCGCAGTAGAAACCTCCGGTGTTCTTGACCAGTTGAATCTGCCGCCGGCCCTGACCGACTTTCTGCGGAAAAATCAGCGCACCATCTGGATAGTGGTCGGCCTTATTGTGACTGTTGTAGTCGCGGTTGCTCTATACAGTTCATATCGCAGCTATACCCTGAACAAGGCTGCCGAGGCGTATGATCAGGCTCTGCTGCTCGATGGCGATCAGGAGCGGGCAGCCCTGCAGAAGGTTGCGGAGACATATGGATCAACACCGTCTGCAACCTGGAGCCGGGTTGAGCTCGCGCACATGGATCAGGCAGATGGTGATGTAAAAGGGGCCATTGAGGAGTTAACCGCCATCAGCAGCGGGCTCAAGGAAAAAAATCTGCTTAAACCGTTGGTTCTGGTAAATTTAGGTGGTCTGTATGAACAGGATAAACAGCTGGACAAGGGCCTGGCTGTTTATCAGGAGTTAAAAAATATAAAGGGGTTTGAACCCCAGGCGGTTAACGGTCTTGCCCGGGTGTACGAAATACGGGGAGACAGGGAAAAAGCTGTTGCAATGTATCAGGAGTACCTGAGCTTGACAACCATCGAAGGAACTGCACCACAGAAGGACGACCAGGCACGATCCAGGGTCAAAGCCAGTTTGAATCGTCTGCAGCAGTAAGTTGTGAAGACTATACGAGACCCTGCTGAAATGGAGGCATGGTCCAGGCTGGAGTCCGGAAAAGGAAAAACCATTGGGCTTGTTCCTACCATGGGTTTTTTTCATGAGGGACATCTCAGCCTGATGCGTATGGCAAAAGGTCTTGCGGACCGGGTTGTGGTCAGTCTGTTTGTCAATCCTACCCAGTTCGGCCCGGGTGAAGATCTGGCCACCTATCCGACAAGTTTTGCTCAGGATCAGGAGTCGGCAGCTGCTAACGGTGCTGCTATACTGTTTGCCCCAACTGCTGAAGCAATGTATCCCCCCGGCAGCAGAACCACCGTTGTTGTCAGCGGCTTGACTGATACTCTTTGCGGTGCCTCCCGACCAGGCCATTTTACCGGCGTTACCACTGTGGTCAGCAAACTCTTTCATCTCGTCCGTCCGGATCTTGCAGTGTTCGGGCAAAAGGATTTTCAGCAGCTTGCCGTTATTCGCAGGATGTGTCTGGATCTGAACATGGGGATTGAAATTATCGGTCATCCCATTGTCCGGGAAGCCGATGGACTGGCCATGAGTTCCCGCAACAGCTATCTGACGGGTTCGCAGCGTGAATCGGCACTCTGCCTTTCCCGTGCTCTTAAGCTTGCCCGCCAGCTTGCTGCCGGTGGTGAGCGCAGTGCATCCCGACTTGCAGATGCCTGCCGCGGGCTTATCACCTCCTATCCGGAGGCAACAGTTGATTATATCAGTTTTGTTCATCAGGCAACCCTGAAAGATGTCTCCACTGTTGACAGGAACACCGTACTTGCCCTGGCCGTCAAAATTGGTGATAAGGTGCGGCTGATTGATAACGGTTATGTTCGGCGCCCCGTGAGTAGTTACCTTGAATCTTCGGATGAGCCTTGCTGATATTGGGCAATATTTTGCAAGGAATCAGAATGTAACGGTTGAACGTTCTGTAGTTCATGTAGGAAAAATCATGTAGGAACAACGTCATGCAACGAACAATGCTTAAATCAAAGATTCACCGGGTAACTATTACCGAAGCGGATCTTAATTATAACGGCAGTATGACCATTGACCGGGATCTGATGGATGCTGCCGGTATTGTCCCCTTTGAGCAGATCAAAATCTATAACATAAATAACGGTGAACGTTTTGATACGTATGCCATTGAGGGTGCTGCCGGTTCCGGTGTTATCGGGCTTAATGGTGCCGCCGCCCGTAAGGGCCAGATAGGTGATCTGATCATTATTGTCACCTATGCACAGTATGACGACAGTGAGCTTGAGGGGTTTGCGCCCGTCATCCTGCTCTGTGACGAGAAGAATAAAATCCAAGAAAAGCTTAATGTATGAGGTAGGCTATGCCTGGTTTTGAAGTATTTGGTGAAGAGGAAAAGCAGCAGGTACTCGAGGTCTTTGACACCGGTGTGTTGTTTCGTTATGAATTTGCCGACCAGCGTAACGGCGTGTACAAGGTTCGCGAGTTTGAACAGGCCTTTGCCGACTATACCGGTGCTGTGCATGCCCAGGCCGTAACTTCCGGCACGGCGGCACTGAAGGTTGCTCTTGCCGCCATGGGAGTTGGTATCGGTGATGAGGTGATCACCCAGGGGTTTACCTTTGTTGCCACCTGGGAGGCAATCCTTGATATCGGGGCCCTGCCGATCTTCACCGAGGTGGACCAGACCCTGAATATGGATCCTGCCGATCTGGAAAAAAAGATTACCGAAAAGACCAGGGCCATTATTCCGGTCCATATGCTGGGCGCCCCGGCCAGAATTCATGAGATAAAAGCCATTGCCGACAGACACGGTATCCCTGTGCTTGAGGATACCGCCCAGGCCGCCGGTGCACGGTTGGATGGACAGCATCTCGGTACCTTCGGCCAATGCGGCACCTTTTCCTTTGACTCGGTTAAAACCATGACCACAGGCGAGGGTGGAATGGTGATCACAAATGATGGGGAGATGTGGCGTAACTGTTCGGAATATCACGACCATGGTCATGATCATGCCGTTAATCCGGGCGGTCGCGGGGGAGAGGGGAGGCGCTTTGTCGGCTTTAACTACCGGATGATGGAACTGCAGGGCGCCATGGGGCTTGCCCAGTTGGCAAAACTGGATGGGATGTGTGAGGCCCAGAGGAAACACAAGGCTGTCTTTAAGGAGGCGGCTGCAAAAATAGCCGGTGTCGGCTTTCGTGAGATTCTTGACGAGGCAGGTGATTCGGCTACCTTTTTTGCCTTTATGCTGCCTGATAGCGAGCAGGCTGCCCGGGTCAACCAGGTTCTGCGTGACAACGGGGCCGGGGCTATTAATTTTGCCGAAAACAGCTGGCATTTTTATCCTGCCTGGGAACATCTGCTTAACGGAAAGACCCTGTGTCGTAACGGCTGGCCCTTTGATGCGCACGGTAAACGCCGATTTATCTACGATCCTGAAATGCTGCCGGCGTCCAGTGAACTGATGAGCCGTACCCTGGTCTATCAGGTTCCGGTTAACCTGAGTGACTCTCAGCGTGATACCACCCTGCATGCCCTGGAGCAAGCAGCCCGATTGTAAGAGGCAGGGTCCGGCCTCTATAGTCCTGAGCATTTGAGTTGATACTCAAAAATGGTGCGCACAGCGCACCATCAATAGACGGTATCGGTACCACTCATTTGTGACGAATTATAAATCAGGGCGCAGGATTCAATGTATTCCTGATTGTTTCTCTGTTTTGTCTGATCCCTGCTGGACAATAAACATGGCAACTGCTATGAGCAGAATTCCGGGCAGGGTTTGCAGGGGAGGGAGCCGGTGACCGAATATCCAGTCCAGGATGAGGATAAAGGGTGGGTACAGAT
>WFRY01000184.1 GCA_015486315.1 Desulfobulbaceae bacterium | reverse complement strand
TTACTCGATTATTTCGCTGATCACGCCGGCGCCGACAGTACGGCCACCTTCACGAATTGCAAAACGAAGGCCCTCTTCCATGGCTATCGGGGTGATCAACTCTCCAATGATATGGATGTTGTCGCCGGGCATTACCATTTCCACACCTTCTTCTAAGGTACACACTCCGGTAACATCAGTTGTCCGGAAGTAAAACTGCGGACGATACCCGTTAAAGAAAGGGGTGTGACGTCCACCCTCTTCCTTGGTCAGGATATAGGCCTCAGCCTTGAATTTCTTATGCGGTGTTATTGATCCGGGCGCGGCAAGTACCTGGCCGCGGACAACTTCCTCGCGCTTGGTTCCTCGCAGTAGAGCACCAATGTTATCACCGGCCTGCCCCTCATCAAGGAGTTTACGAAACATCTCAACACCGGTAATTGTCGTCTTCTGGGTATCGCGAATACCGACAATTTCTATCTCGTCGCCCACATGGATAATACCGCGCTCAACACGACCGGTTGCAACGGTTCCGCGACCCGATATGGAGAACACATCCTCAACAGGCATCAGAAACGGTTTATCAACATCACGCTCAGGTTCCGGTACCCAGGTGTCAATGGCTTCCATCAACTCCCAGATGCACTTGGCCTTTTCCGGGTCTTCCGGATTCTCCAGGGCCTGTAAGGCAGAACCATGAATGATCGGGGTATCGTCACCGGGATAATCATACTTGTCAAGCAGCTCCCGCAGTTCCATTTCAACAAGCTCAATCAGCTCATCATCATCGACCATGTCGCATTTATTCAAAAACACAACCATGGAGGGAACACCTACCTGACGGGCAAGAAGGATATGCTCACGGGTCTGGGGCATGGGGCCGTCATCGGCGCCGACAACCAGAATTGCACCGTCCATCTGGGCGGCACCGGTGATCATATTCTTGATGTAATCAGCATGGCCGGGGCAGTCTACGTGCGCATAATGGCGCTTATCGGTTTCATACTCGACATGCGCTGTGGCAATGGTGATTCCACGCTCTTTTTCTTCAGGTGCCTTGTCGATATCACTGAAGTCGGTGAAATCAGCCTGGCCCTTAGTTGACAGTACACGGGTAATTGCTGCGGTCAATGTGGTCTTACCGTGATCAATATGACCAATGGTTCCCACGTTTACATGCGGCTTCGTCCGCTCAAATTTTTCCTTTGCCATTGCCTTGCCTCTCGTCCTTGATCAACGCTTAAACGCCTCGTATCTTATATATGATGGCTTCGGCCTGTTTGACCGGAACCTCTGCAAATTCTTTAAACTGCATCGTAAAGGTAGCCCTTCCCTGGGTGGCCGACCTCAGGGAGGTCGAATACCCGAACATCTCGGAAAGTGGAACGGTCGCATTCACTACCTGACTGTTCCGATCTGCCTCAACACCGTCAATCTGAGCCCGCTTCCGGTTAAGATCATTAATAACCTCGCCCAGATACTCTTCCGGCGTTATCACCTTTATGGACATTACCGGTTCAAGAAGAACTGGCCCGCCATCGCCTGCAGCCTTTCTACATGCCATGGTGGCTGCCACACCAAAGGCCATCTCTGTTGAATTCTCCTCATCATAGGAGCCTCCAATCAGCCTGGCGGTAATATCAATCATCGGATAGCCGATCAACGGCCCCGAGTCAAGCGAGTCACGAATACCCTTCTCTATTGCCTGAAGAAATTCCTTCGGTACCTGATCACTTTCCACCAGGTTCTCAAATTGAATTCCTGTTCCCCGTTTTTCGGGAATAAGCTCGACAACGACATGGCCATACTGATCCTTGCCCCCGCCCTGGGTCTCAAACCGGCCCTCACCCGAAGTCGCTTTGGTCAGTGTTTCCTTATAGGCGACCTGCGGCTTTCCTACATTAGCCGAAACTTTGAATTCCCTGATCAGACGATCAACAATTATTTCAAGATGGAGTTCACCCATGCCGGAAATAATCTGCTGCCCAGTATCTTCGTCATGCGAGATTTTGAAACTCGGATCTTCGCGGGCTATTTTTTCAAGGCTTTCATTGAGCTTCCCTTCATCGGCTTTGGTTTTAGCCTCAATGGCCACTCCAATAACCGGCTCAGGAAAATCCATGGTCTCAAGCACGATATAATCACCGGATCCGCACAGGGTATCACCAGTGGTCGTAAACTTAAGGCCCACTACAGCACCGATATCACCGGCGCATATAGCATCAACCTCCTCGCGTTTGTTGGCGTGGAGCTTGAGTAATTTTGAGATCTTTTCTTTTTTCCGCTTCAGCGGATTAAACACCTTGTCGCCGACCTTGAGTTCACCAGAGTATACCCTGATAAAGGCTAAGTTTCCGACAAAGGGGTCAGCCTGCAGCTTAAACACAAGGCCGCAGAACTTTTCACTCCTCACAGGTTTGCGGACAAGGGGCGCACCGTTCTTGTCCGTCCCCTCCATTGGGGGAACATCTACGGGTGAGGGCAGATACCAGGTTACTGCATCAAGCAAAGGCTGTACGCCCTTATTCTTGAATGCGGAACCACATAACACGGGTACCAGCTCAAGCGCGATGGTCGCCTTTCTAAGCGCTTCGCGTATCTCACCGGGAGCGATCTCCTGATCTTCCAGGTATTTTTCCATGACGTCCTCATCGAAGTCGGCCAACTTCTCGAGGAGAGTCATTCGGGCGGCCGATGATTTGCCCTGTAATTCTTCGGGAATATCTTCTTCGGTTATCGTCAGTCCCATGGACTCCTCGTCAAAGCGAAGCAGCTTTTGCTCAACGAGGTCAATAATTCCTGAAAAAGTATCTTCACTGCCCACAGGCAGGGTTACAGCAACCGGATTGGCTCCAAGCTTTTCTTTGATCTCCTGTACGGCCTTGTCAAAATCAGCACCGATTCGGTCCATCTTGTTGACAAAGGCGATACGGGGGATCTTATAATGATCAGCCTGCCGCCAAACGGTTTCAGATTGGGGTTCTACTCCCCCAACTGCACAAAAAACAGCAACTACGCCGTCCAGAACCCGCAGGCATCGTTCAACCTCAACAGTGAAATCAACATGCCCGGGGGTGTCAATTATATTAATCCTGTGATCTTTCCACAGGCAGGTTGTAGCAGCAGAGGTAATTGTTATACCCCGTTCCTGCTCCTGCTCCATCCAGTCCATGACCGCATTGCCGTCATGGACTTCGCCGATCTTGTGTGAACGACCGGTATAGTAAAGTATACGTTCAGTGGTTGTTGTCTTTCCCGCGTCGATATGGGCCATAATCCCAATATTGCGCACAAGGGATAATGATCCTTCGCCGGCCACTGTATTTTCCCGTAAACGTTGTATTCATTATCAGCTGCCAATTGGCTGTGATAATGAAGGAGAACTTTCTACAGCACTCTGACTGCCTTGTCAATTAAAAATAATACTATTTGTCCGTTACCAGCGGTAATGGGCAAATGCCTTGTTGGCTTCAGCCATTTTATGGGTATCGTCCCGTTTTTTTACAGCTGCGCCACGATTATTATAGGCATCAAGAATTTCACCGGCAAGCTTTTCAGACATGGTATGACCGGAACGACTCTTGGCAAAGGCAATGATCCAGCGAATTGCCAGAGCATTTCTGCGCTCGGGACGAACCTCAACAGGTACCTGGTAGGTAGCACCACCGACACGCCTGCTCTTTACTTCAACCCGGGGCCGCACATTGTCCATGGCCGCTTCAAATACTGTCAGCGGTTCCTCATCGGCAACCTTGCCGTCAATAACATCCATGGCATCATAGAACAGACGACGAGCCAGTGATTTCTTCCCGTCCAGCATCAGGCCGTTGGTGAACCTGGAAACCAGTACCGAGTTAAAACGCGGATCGGCTGCTATGGGACGTTTATCAAGTAATTTCTTTCTCGGCATAACCTTTTATACTCCAGTCAACCAGATAACGGTTGCTTATTTAGGCCGTTTGGCACCATATTTGGACCGCCCCTTACGGCGATCACTGACCCCTAAAGTATCCAGGGTTCCACGAACGATATGATAGCGCACACCCGGCAGATCCTTGACACGACCCCCACGGATAAGCACAACTGAATGCTCCTGCAGGTTATGACCGATACCCGGAATATAGGATGTTACCTCAATCCCGTTGGTCAACCGTACCCTGGCAACTTTACGCAGAGCCGAGTTAGGTTTCTTCGGTGTTGTCGTGTACACACGTACACAGACACCACGTTTCTGCGGACAGTTTTGAAGTGCCGGAGTATTCGACCGCTTGGTCTGTTTTTTCCGTCTCTTCCTGACAAGCTGATTAATAGTGGGCATTCAAACAACTCCTTTCAAATAAAAATCGACGTATCTGAGCACACCTTGTGATCAGGCACGAAGCAAATAATATATCGCAGGGAGACACCCCTGTCAACCATAATTTAATTTAATGTTTCGTATTCAACTGATAGCGCGACAATCCGGTACCGGCGGATATGAGCCGCCCCATGATCACATTCTCTTTCAAGCCGTCAAGAGTATCAACCTTTCCGGCCATGGCCGCATTGGTCAGCACCTTGGTGGTTTCCTGGAAGGATGCCGCAGAGATAAACGAATCCGTGGACAGAGATGCCTTGGTTACGCCGAGCAGCAGCGGCTCAGCTGAGGCGGGCTGCAGTCCTTCCGCACGAACCCGGTCATTCTCGTCGTAGAATCTCCATTTTTCAACCTGCTGATCGAGCATAAAGGACGTATCACCGGCATCGGTAATTTTGACCCTTTTAAGCATCTGACGAACAATGGTCTCAATATGTTTATCGTTAATTTTAACGCCCTGCAGCCTGTAGACTTCCTGAATTTCGTTTACCATAAAACGGGCCAGTGACTCTTCACCCTTGATGCGAAGGATATCATTGGGCAGAACCGAACCATCCATCAGGGCATCACCGGCCTTGACATAGTCGCCGTCGTGCACGGTAATATGCTTTGCCTTGGGAACCAGATATTCCTTGGCCTCACCAACCTCGGGAGTAATAACGACCCTGCGCTTTCCTTTGAGTTCCTTACCAAAGCTGACCCGTCCGTCAATCTGGGTAACAATGGCCAGTTCTTTGGGTTTACGGACCTCAAAGAGTTCGGCAACCCGGGGCAGACCACCTGTAATATCCTTGGTTTTGGTGGTTTCACGCGGAATCTTGGCAACTACGGTACCTGCGGTAATTTCCATTCCATCGTCAACGGTTATAACCGAGCCGACAGGAAGAGGATAGCGTGCCAGATGATCACCCGATGACAGTTTGACCGTCCTGCCCCGCCCGTCTTTCACGGAGATGCGCGGACTCGACTGTTTGGCAGTAGTGGGATGAATAATAACCCGGGAAGCCTTGCCGGTTACCTGGTCAACACGTTCCTGCATGGTTTCGCCTTCAACCACATCACCATACTTGATCTTACCGCCGACCTCGGCCACAATCGGGATGGCAAAGGCATCCCAGTCGGCAATCACTGTTCCGGGTTCAACCTTGTCGCCTTCTTTCACCTTGAGTTCGGCACCGTAGGGAACCGGAAACCTTTCCCGGTCTATGCCCTGATCATCAAGAATGGTGATCTCGGCATTCCTGTTCATAACAACATCCAAGCCTGCAGCATTTTTAACCGAGTGCAGTTCCAGATATTTAACAATACCGCCACGCTGGGAACGAACTTCCGCCTGCTCAACCGAACGACTTGCCGTACCGCCGATATGAAAGGTACGCATGGTGAGCTGGGTACCCGGCTCACCAATGGACTGAGCCGCAATAATACCAACCGCCTCACCAATGTTGACCATATGGCCCCGGCCGAGATCGCGGCCGTAACACATGGCGCAGACCCCTCGTTTGGCCTCACAGGTCAGTACGGAACGAATCCTTACCTGATCTATACCTGCAGCTTCAATGGCCTCGACCTTTTCCTCGGTGATCTCCTCATCCATCTCAACTAAAAGCTCACCGGAATGAGGATCAACAATATCATCACTGGCCACCCGGCCTAAAATTCGCTCGCCGATACGGACGATCACCTCACCGGCATCAAGCAGTGGTTCCGCCAGGGTATATCGCATGGTGCCGCAGTCTTTTTCAACAATCGTCGAGTCCTGGGAGACATCAACAAGACGCCTGGTCAGATAACCGGAGTTGGCTGTTTTCAGGGCTGTGTCAGCGAGTCCCTTCCGGGCACCATGGGTGGATATAAAATATTCAAGGACATTGAGTCCTTCACGAAAGTTGGCCTTGATGGGCGTTTCGATGATCGCCCCCGAGGGCTTGGCCATCAGACCGCGCATACCGGCTAACTGCCTGATCTGATCCTTGGAACCACGGGCACCGGAATCGGCCATGATAAAAACAGAGTTGAAACTCTTGCGCTCCTGGACCACGCCGTTACTGTCCGGGGCATACTCGAATTTCATCTCCTCCATCATCTCATTGGTAATCTTATCGGTTGCCTTTGACCAGATATCGACGATCTTGTTGTACTTCTCGCCATCGGTGATCAGACCGTCTGAATACTGCTGATCAACCTCTGCCGCTTCACGCTCGGAAGCCTCGACAAACTCTTCCTTTTTAACAGGAATTTTCATGTCATTAATACAGATGGAGATCCCGGCCAGTGTGGCCTGTACATATCCAAGATCCTTCAGCCGATCAGCCAGGATAACCGTATCCTTGGTTCCGGCATGACGATAGGTGTAGTCAATCAGAAAACCTAATTCTTTCTTGGATAGTTCCTTGTTGACCACGGCAAAAGGTACTGTCCCCGGCAGGAGTTCACCTACAATAATGCGGCCGATGGTGGTGGAAACCAGTTGTCCGCCTATCCGAACCTTAACCCTTGCCTGCAGATGCGCGACACCATGATCAAAGGCAATGCGTGCCTCGCCCGGTTCGCTGAAAACAGATCCCTCTCCCGGCACGCCAACCCGCTCTCTGGTCATGTAGTAGAGACCGAGAACAATATCCTGGCTGGGAATAATGACCGGGTTACCGTTGGCAGGCGACAGGATGTTGTTGGTGGACATCATCAGCACCCGGGCCTCAACCTGAGCTTCAACCGACAGGGGTACATGGACGGCCATCTGATCGCCGTCAAAATCGGCGTTAAAGGCTGCACAGACCAGAGGATGAAGCTGGATGGCCTTCCCCTCGATCAACACGACCTCAAAGGCCTGCATGCCGAGCCTGTGTAATGTCGGGGCACGGTTGAGAAGAACAGGATACTCACGCACGATATCATCAAGAACGTCCCACACCTCTTTCGTGCCGTTTTCAACCATCTTACGGGCACTCTTGATGGTGGTCACATAGCCCTTGGTCTCAAGCTTGTTGTAGATAAAGGGTTTAAACAGCTCCAGGGCCATCTTTTTAGGCAGCCCGCACTGGTGCAGACGCAGGTGAGGACCGACAACGATAACGGAACGACCGGAATAATCGACCCGTTTTCCGAGCAGATTCTGACGAAAACGACCCTGCTTGCCCTTGAGCATATCAGAAAGCGATTTCAGCGGACGTTTGTTCGGACCGGTAATTGTCCGACCACGGCGACCGTTGTCAAACAGGACATCAACCGCCTCCTGCAGCATCCGTTTCTCATTCCGGATAATGATATCGGGAGCATCGAGCTCCAGGAGACGCTTCAACCGATTATTACGGTTAATTACCCTCCGGTAGAGATCATTAAGATCAGAGGTGGCAAAGCGACCCCCTTCAAGCGGAACAAGGGGCCTGAGATCAGGTGGTAGAACCGGAATAACTTCAAGAATCATCCACTCCGGCCGGTTGCCGGAATCACGGAAGGCTTCAACAACATTGAGCCGCTTGCCATACTTGGTCCGTTTGGTGATTGATCCGGTTTCCTTCATCTCCCGGCGGAGCATCTCTGAGAGCGCGGGCAGATCAAGGGCCATGAGCATTTCACGGATAGCCTCGGCCCCGATACCGACCTTAAACTGTCCCGGATGCTCCTCCAGATTGCTCCGGTACTCTTCCTCGTTGAGAAGTGTTCCCACTGGAAGCGTCTCAACTTCGGAACGAATAACAGCGTAGGACTCAAAATAAAGAATCCGCTCCAGTTCCTTGAGCGTCATGTCAAGAATCGCCCCGATCTTTGACGGCAGAGACTTTAAAAACCAGATATGGGCAACAGGAGCAGCCAGTTCAATATGGCCGAGACGTTCCCGTCGTACCTTGGACTGGATAACCTCAACCCCGCATTTCTCGCAGACCACACCCCGGTGCTTCATGCGTTTATACTTACCGCAATTACACTCGTAGTCTTTGACCGGACCGAAGATCTTGGCACAGAACAGGCCATCACGTTCCGGTTTAAAGGTCCGGTAGTTAATAGTCTCCGGTTTTTTAACCTCGCCATGCGACCACTCAAGGATCTTTTGCGGCGAGGCAAGGGAGATCTTTACCTTATTAAATGTTACTGGCCCTTTCGGTTTATTAAAGAAGCTGAAAAGTTCTTCCACGAAGATTACCCTCTTGTGTTCTAATCCCTACGTTGCTTATGCCGGCAGATTTACTAAAGACTGCCGGCACCTGTCGTTCCCCGGTTTGCATCCTGTTACTCAAGTAATTCAACATTGAGACAGAGCCCTTTGAGTTCCTTGACCAGGACATGGAACGACTCGGGCAGCCCGGCTTCCAGGAAATTTCTGCCCTTGACAATTTTCTCATACATGGTGGTTCTTCCCTCAACATCATCAGACTTGACGGTAAGAAACTCCTTCAGGGTATAGGCGGCACCATAGGCCTCCATGGCCCAGACTTCCATCTCACCGAGTCGCTGACCACCAAACTGAGCCTTACCACCCAGCGGCTGCTGGGTAACCAGGGAGTAGGGCCCGGTTGACCGGGCATGAATCTTATTATCAACCAGATGATGGAGCTTGAGAATGTACATCGTCCCCACGGTCACCTGGTTATCGAATTTATCACCGGTCAAGCCGTCATAGAGGGTTGACTGACCGACTTCATCAACGCCTGCCTCGATAAGCAGGTGACGAATTTCCTTCTCAGAGGCACCATCAAAAACCGGGGTCGCCATATGGATACCGTGTCCATACTTGCGCATCTTGTCAATCAGTTGTTCATCAGACAATCCCTCAATGAGTTCATTATACTCATCCTGGGAATATATGGCCTGCAGCCGCTGTTTGACCTGCTCAACCTCGTGGGCCAGGGCAAGTTTCTCGATCTGTTCGCCCAGTCGCTTGGCGGCAAATCCGAGATGACATTCAAGGACCTGGCCGACATTCATACGCGAGGGAACACCGAGAGGATTCAGGACCAGATCAACGCTGGTACCATCGGCAAAATAGGGCATATCCTCTTCAGGCAGCAGCCTTGATACAACACCCTTGTTACCGTGACGACCTGCCATCTTATCACCAACAGACAGTTTGCGCTTGGTGGCTACATAGATCTTAACCATCTTGACAACACCCGGAGGAAGGTCATCGCCCTTTTCCATGCGCCCGACAATACCCTCGTACCGCTCACGCATCACCTGCGCCTGCTTGCTGTAGTTGTTAAAGATAGACTCAAGTTCATCCTCGTACCTGGCACGCTCGGAAAACTCAAGGCCGCGCAGTTTCTGAAACTCAATCTGATCCAGGATTTTAGCGGTTATTTTTTTACCAAGCTTAAGCAGTACTTCGCCTTTCTTATCTGTTAAATCAGCCTTGGCCGTCCGCCCCACCAGCAGATCAGCCAGTGTTTTGCGGACACCTTTTTTCAGGCTGTGCAGTTCATCCTCCATGTCGCGATTCAGACGGTTGATCTCATCATCTTCGATCAACAGGGTTCGTTCGTCCTTGTCCACGCCCTTACGGGAAAAAACCTTGGCATCAATTACCACTCCCTCAACACCGGGCGGTACCCGGAGAGAGGAATCCTTGACATCACCGGCCTTTTCTCCGAAAATCGCCCGCAGCAGCTTCTCCTCCGGAGAGAGCATTGACTCTCCCTTGGGTGTAACCTTGCCAACCAGCATATCACCGGCACGCACCTCTGCCCCAATTCTCACAATACCTGAGTCATCAAGATTGCGCAGGGCCTCGTCGCCCACATTGGGTATATCGCGAGTGATCTCTTCCTTGCCCAGTTTCGTATCCCGGGCCATGGTATCAAAGATCTCTATATGAACGGAGGTAAAGGTATCTTCTTTGAGTAACCGCTCATTGATAAGAATGGAATCCTCAAAGTTGTAACCCCGCCAGGGCATGAAGGCGATGGTTACATTCTTGCCCAGGGCAAGCTCACCAATCTCGGTGGAGGGGCCGTCGGCCAGTACATCGCCTTTCTTGACCCGTTCACCGGGCAGGACAAGTGGTTTCTGGTTAAAGCAGGTGTTCTGATTTGACTTTTTGTACTTTGACAGACGGTATACACCGATTCCGGTATCAAACCCGTCGGTTCCCGGTTCATCATAACGGACAACAACCCGATTGGCGTCTACCTCCTCAATGACTCCGTCACCACCAGCCAGCAGACATGCACCTGAATCCTGGGCCACATATTTTTCAATCCCGGTACCCACCAGAGGCGAGCCGGTCTTGAGCAGGGGCACCGCCTGGCGCTGCATGTTGGAGCCCATTAAGGCCCGGTTGGCATCATCGTTTTCCAGAAACGGGATCAAGGATGCTGCAACGGATACCAGCTGATTGGGAGCTACATCCATGGCCGTTACATCATCAGCTGATACCATAACGACCTCACCCTCCTGACGGGCGATAAGGTTGTCATCAGCCAGAACATTATCATCTTTGAGTTGAACCTTTGCCGGTGCAACGATCTGTCCCTGTTCCTGCAGGGCGGTAAAATCCTTGACCTCATCGGTCACCTTACGGTCTTTGACAATCCGGTACGGGGTTTCAATGAAGCCGTACGGATTAACCCGGCCATAGGTTGCAAGCGATACAATCAAACCAATGTTCGGCCCCTCAGGTGTCTCAACCGGACAGATACGACCATAATGCGTAGGATGAACGTCCCGTACCTCAAAACCGGCACGTTCACGGGACAAACCACCTGGTCCAAGGGCAGAGAGTCGACGCTTATGGGTTACCTCGGACAGAGGGTTCGTCTGATCCATAAACTGAGACAGCTGGGAGGTGCCGAAAAATTCCTTAATGGCCGAAGTAACCGGTTTGGGGTTCACCAGATCATGGGGCATCAGGGTCTCAATTTCCTGCAGGCTCATCCGTTCCTTGATAGCACGCTCCATCCTGACCAGGCCCATCCGATATTGGTTTTCACACAGCTCGCCCACGGTACGCACCCGCCTGTTGCCGAGATGATCGATATCATCTCCGTCCCGCAGTTCATCCTTAAGTCGCACCAAGTGCTTGACACCAAGGACAATATCATCTTTAGTCAGGGTACGGTGCTCGATAGGGGTATCAACGCCGAGTTTGGAATTTATCTTATAACGCCCAACCTCGGAGAGGTCATAGGTTGAGGAGTCAAAAAACAACTTGTCAAAAAAGGCCTGAGCAATCTCGGGAGTCGGAGGACTGGAAGGCCTCAGACGCCGGTAAATCTCAATAAGTGCATGCTCGGTATCCGGCACCTTGTCAACAAACAGGGTCTTGCGAAATGCTTCAGAGACGGTCATGCCGTCTATAAAGAGCAGCTCAAATTCATTAATTTTAGATTCTTTGATAGTCTCGATCAGGGTCTCGCTAAGAGGATCGTTGCCCTTGGCAATAACCTCACCGCTCTCCGGGTCGATCAGGTCAACCACCAGAAAACGGTCGAGTAGATCTTCATCAGCCACGGGCACGGACTCAATACCGGCTTTGCCAATACGCTTGGCAAGGGCCCTTGAAACCTTTCGCCCCTTCTTGCCCATCACCTCACCATCGGCCGGATTAATCAGATCAGCGGTCAAACGCTGCCCGATAAAGGTCTCCGGTTGAAAGAGGATCGAAAACTTACCCTTTTTGACGGTTACGGTATCAACCTTGTAAAACTTACGCAGCAGCTCTTCATCCGTATAACCGAGCGCCTTGAGAAGCGTAGTTACCGGCAGTTTTCTCCGGCGGTCGATGCGAACATAGAGCACATCTTTAATATCAAACTCAAAGTCAAGCCACGATCCCCGAACCGGGATAATACGGGCAGAATACAGTCGTTTTCCCGAGGTATGGGATTTGCCCTTATCATGGGTGTAAAACAGACCCGGTGAGCGCTGGAGCTGATTGACTATCACCCGTTCGGTCCCGTTGACGACAAAGACTCCATCCTTGGTCATAAGCGGCAGGGAACCTAAAAAAACCTCCTGCTCCTTGATATCGCGGACAGACTGTACACCTGTAGTCTCATCTACATCAAAGGTAATCAGGCGTACCGTGATTTTAACCGGTACGTCATAGGTCATACCGCGTTCAATACACTCCTCAACTGTGTACTTGGGTTCACCGAATGCATAGCGAACAAATTCGAGGGAGCAGAGTCCGTTGAAATCCGTAATCGGAAAAATATTCTTAAAGATCGTCTGCAATCCGACATCTTCTCTCTGATCAGGGTCGATGCCTCGCTGGAGAAAACGCTCATAGGAATGCCGCTGCATGGCGATAAGATGCGGTGGCTCAACAATTCGGCGTGTCTTGGCAAAGCTCTTACGTACTCTTTTCATGGTCCCTCTCAATACAATCCGCAAAAATCAGGCGTCCGGATTTAAAAACATGTTATTTCAATATGTTCCAGACATTTCATTAACCTGAAACCTCTTAGCGTCCACAAACACAGCAACGCTACGAAGGGTTTGGCCCCCTCGTAGCGTCACCTTTTGTCCTATGGACATATCCGTTTGCTGAAAAATGCAAACAGACAGCAGAAGCAGTGCTACTTGATTTCCACGGAACCACCCACAGCTTCAATCTTCTCTTTGATCTCGCCTGCTTCGTCCTTGGAAACGGCTTCTTTAATCGGGGTGGGAGCACCCTCAACCAAAGCCTTGGCCTCTTTCAGACCAAGAGCGGTGATAGCACGAACTTCTTTGATTACCTTGATTTTCTGATCACCGGCAGCGGTCAGAACAGCATCAAACTCTGTTTTCTCTTCAGCAGCTCCGCCACCATCGGCAGCAGCTCCACCGGCAGCAGCTACAGCAACCGGGGCAGCTGCTGATACGCCAAATTTTTCTTCAAGGGCCTTCACAAGTTCTGCAACCTCAAGAAGGCTCATTTTCTCTACAATCTCTACTACCTGTTCAATAGAATCAGACATCTTTCATTCCTCCGGAAATAACGTTTGTTAATTTTCTTTTTGATCTTTAATAGCCTGCAGTGCATAAACCAGGTTGCTCGGAGCCGCATTAAGGGTCCGAACCAGTTTGGTGGGCAGCGCTGCAAGTACGCCACAGAGCTGACCAAGCAGTTGGTCTTTACTGGGCAGTTTAGACAGTGCCTTAACATCATCTGCACTTAAAACCTTACCGTCAAGCCCGGCTGAACGAATCTGCAGTGCCTCAAATTCTTTTCCAAACTCGGCAAGTGCCTTGGCAGGCCCTACCGGCTCTTCAAAGCTGAAGGCAATGGCTGTTGTGCCGACAAAATCATCGGTCAAACCTTCGTAGTCAGTCCCCTTGACCGCAATCCTGAGCAAGGTATTCTTAGCAATCCGGATCTGTGCGTTCTGCTCTCGCAAGCCGGCACGCAGTTTTTCCAGTTCCGTAACTTTTAATCCGCGGTAATCAGCTACTACCGCGAATTTGGCCTTACTAAAGGTCTCATTGAGTTCTTCAACCTTTGAAGCCTTGGTTTCGCGATTCAACTGGTACACCTCCTTAGTAGTCGCAGGACAATCATGGGACAACAGAAAATCGGAATGAAAACATAGTCGCGGCTACCTGCAAACAGGTAACCGGTGTATGGTCTCGGCAGGCAACCACAAGGGTCATTAAACTTCCGCACCTGCTGTCTTGGACCTTCCCTGGGTTAATACAATTAATGGATATATAAACTCTCTACATAAACAACACACCGCAAAGACTCTTACGGTTAATGAAGGGTTTTAGACCTTGATAAGTGCGCGAACCTGCTGCGGGTCAACCTTGATGCCCGGTCCCATGGTGCTGGAGAGGATGATTGAACGCAGATACACGCCTTTACTTGAGGATGGTTTCAACTGAATCAGCTTGTCGACAAATGAAGTAATATTATCAGACAGCTTATCAGCACCAAAAGAACGTTTGCCGAGAAGGGCATGCACGATTCCGGCTTTTTCAACCCGAAAATCAACTTTACCCATTTTCACCTCTTTTACTACTCGCTCAATATCAAAGGTAACCGTACCCAGCTTGGCATTAGGCATCAGGTTTCTCGGTCCGAGAATACGACCGATCTTACCGACCTCTCCCATCATATCAGGAGTGGCAATGGTCTTATCGAATTCAAGCCAGCCTTCTTTAATTTTGCCTACAAGCTCATCGGAACCGGCAAAATCAGCTCCGGCAGCCAGGGCTTCGGTCTCTTTCTCACCTTTGGCAAAGACGAGGACGCGAACTTCCTTACCGGTACCGTGCGGAAGAATAACGGATGAACGGACCATCTGGTCGGCATGACGCGGGTCTACCCCTAAGCGTACGGCTATGTCAATGGACTCATCAAATTTAGCACAGTTATTTTTAAGAAGGATATCAAGAGCCTCTGCGAGCTCATAGAGTTTTGTTCTGTCTATGAGTTCAGCTGCTTTTCTATACTGCTTTCCATGTTTCGGCATAAGAAGACCTCTGGTCTTTTCTCCCTGACCTGGTGGTCAACCGGGCAGGTACGAACGAAGTTAATTAAAAATAAAAGTTCTGTAGATTGCAGACAAAGAATAGAAACCTGTCTACAGCCCGTAACCTTGAACAATCAGAAGTTGCACAGGAGTAAAAAGGGGGGTAGACGTCACAGCCTGCATATCAGTCAAGTACTGTTATACCACAGCTGCGAGCCGTGCCTTCGACAATACGCATGGCCTGATCAAGGTCATAGGCATTGAGATCCGGCATTTTGATCTCAGCAATTTCCTTAATTTTATCCTTTGAAATCTCTGCAACCCGCTCGCGTTTGGGGTTGCCTGATCCCTTCTGCACTCCGGCTGCCTTGAGCAGCAGTACGGAGGCAGGTGGGGTCTTGGTGATAAAACTAAAGGATCGATCAACATAAACCGTAATAACAACCGGGATAATGGTATCACCTTCGGTCTGCGTTTTGGCGTTAAAGGCCTTGCAGAAATCCATGATGTTGACACCATGCTGTCCGAGAGCAGGTCCGACCGGAGGCGAAGGGTTAGCTTTACCGGCGGGAATCTGTAACTTAATGTAGGATTGTATTTTTTTAGCCATTGTTCACTCCTCCAAGGCAGGGCCTGGAGCTAATTATTACTTACCTGAATATACTCAAGTTCAACCGGAGTTGAACGTCCAAAAATCGATACCATTACGCGGACTCTTCCCTTATCCGGGAAAACTTCAGAAACAGTTCCCTGAAAATTGGCAAACGGTCCCTCAACAACACGAACTACATCACCCACCTCAAAGATTACCTTTGGTATGGGTTTTTCAGCTCCTTCGGCAATTCGGTTAATAATTTTATCAGCCTCTTCCTGAGTCAAGGCAGGAATCATCTTATAAATTTCACTGTTACCAATGGCCTGATTAGCATTAACCCCGACAAAACCGGTAACCCGAGTCGTTTCTACAACCGTATGCCAGGAATGTTCATTCATATCCATGTTGACCAGGATATAACCGGGAAAAAACTTTCGCTCGGAAGTTTTACGGGCTCCCTTGACCATTTCAACGACCTGTTCGGTTGGAACAAGTATCTCGCCGAACATATCCTGCTGTCCGGCCCGGGCAATGCGATCTTCAAGGGCTTCCTTAACCTTATTTTCAAACCCGGTGTGGGTATGAACTATGTACCAGTATTTTGCCATAGTTTATGCCTATTGCTGCAGAACCATGGAAACCAGTTTGCCAAGGAAAAAATCAACAGAGCCCAGGTAGAGAGAAAGCACAACGGTGAGAACAATAACAAATCCTGTCAAGCCGGTTGTAACCTTGCGGTCAGGCCAGACGATCTTTTTAAATTCGGCTACTACCTCATGATAAAAATCACGAATGGTAGATGGGGCAAAAGGGGACCTCTTGGGCGCGTCTGCTTCAACCTGCCTTTTCTGGCCGACCTTGCTGCTGCTCTTTTTCTTTTTATTTGCCATCGTCTCTCTTACAAGCAGGAGGTGTTTCAACCATTATAACGTAACTTCAGTAGAAACTGATTATGGACATGGAATGTACAACACCATTATCCAGCAACAACAGTATTCTAAACAGATCCGCAGAAGTTAAAAGTGGCAGGCCAGGAGGGACTCGAACCCCCAGCCCTCGGATTTGGAGTCCGATGCTCTACCAATTAGAGCTACTGGCCTGCAGGATAAATAAAGCTGAAATTTTCAACTGAAGGTGAAATACTGTTCATTTGACAAGTATCTACCATCAACTGTAAAATTTGAACTTACTTGGTTTCCTTATGCGGAGTATGTGTTTTACAGAACGGACAAAACTTTTTCAGTTCAAGCTTATGTGGAATAGTCCGTTTGTTCTTCGTTGTAGTGTAGTTGCGCTGCTTGCAGTCCGTGCAGGCAAGAGTAATTATATCTCTCATTCTATCCGCCCTGATATATGAACTACAGCCGGACATTAAGCCCGGCTGTAATTATGGTATCCCTGTTCCTCCGAGTGAACCCGGAGGCAGCTGTAAATTTACTCGATTATTTCGCTGATCACGCCGGCGCCGACAGTACGGCCACCTTCACGAATTGCAAAACGAAGGCCCTCTTCCATGGCTATCGGGGTGATCAACTCTCCAATGATATGGATGTTGTCGCCGGGCATTACCATTTCCACACCTTCT